>JANQKA010000337.1 GCA_028281405.1 Hasllibacter sp.
AGCGGCTGGCCGAACATGCCGCCGGTCTGCGACCAGAAATTCAGCACCATCGACCGCATGGATTGCGCCGGCGTCGAGTCGGCCCCCGCGAAAACGCCCGTCCAGTCGGGCAGCCATCCCCGAACGAAGAAGTAGATCATCCAGAAAAGGCAGAAGCCGACGATGAAGCCGCCGAATTGCCTCGCGGTGAGGTAGAGGGCCAAGGCCGCCGCCAAGGGAAACAGGACGAAATCCACCGGCCGGGCGGACGGCAGCGCCCCGCCGTCGACCGCGAAGAGCCCGGCGATCCACGCCGCGATCACCGCGGACGACAGCGCCGCCGCCGCCCAGTTCAGCCACCGGAACCGCATCGGCAGGTTCAGGAACGACACCGCGAAGGCGAGCAGGATCGGCAGGCCGAGAACCAAACCCGTCGGCAGCAGGAACCCCCGCTCGAAAGCCTTGAACGCCGCGCCGAGCCAATGCTCGCGGAACAGAAGCCGCCGCTCGCGGCGCGAAAGGTCCTCGAATCCCGCGGTCGTCGCCTCGATGACCCAGCGGATGAATTCCGACACCGGTCCCGACGAGGCGTACATCAAAATGACCAGCGCGAAGCAGAACGCGACGGCGTCGGCGGAGCGCCCCCCGGAGCTTGCGCCGCTCATCCGGAATCTCCGCTCCGCAGGCGCTTCGCCTCCCACAGATACGCGTTGCGCGCCGTCGCGTTGATTTCCAATTCCGCGAGTTCGGTCATGGTGTCCGCCTTCAACTCCCCGGCCGGTTCCCCGAGCGCGATCAAATGGTCGCAGAGTTCCAGCCGCCATTGCGGGTCGGGCGTCAGGCGGGCCGCGCGCATCAGCGCGTCCGCGCCACCGGCGAGTTCCGCCATCCGGAGCGCCCTTGCGCGGGTGGACAGCGTGCCGAGATTGGTGGGATTGCCGTCGTACCAGCCCAGGGTTCCGGCGGCGTACGCGCGGGCCGCCCACGCCGCCTTGCCGTAGTATTCCCCGAGCCAGGGTTTTTCCGCGAGACGGGCGGGCAATTCCAAGCCGGCGACGATGTCGTCGATGGGAACCTCCCGGTCCATTCCGTCAGCTGTTTCGCGCATCACGAACCGGATCGCGTCGCGGGTGGTTTCCAACGCCTCGCGCACCCGTTCGCCGCCGAACACCGGCATGGTGTGGCCAGGGGCCATCGCCTCGGCGCCGAGACCGGCCAACATGGTCAAGGTGTCCGCCCACGCGGCGAAGTCGCGGTAGGCCGTGCCCCGGATGGCGTAGAGGTTGGGGAACGCGTGATACCAGTTGTCGCCGGGAACGAGCACGCGGACCCCGGGAAACCAGACCGCCATGTGATCCGGCGTTTCCCCCGGGGCCATGATCAACCGCGCCTCCACGCCGTCGAGATCGATCGGGCGATCGTCGGCGACACGCTCCGTTGGCTCCAGATATCCCTCACCGAGCCCCTTCATCGGACGGTTTCCAGGGCCGCATCCCAGCGAAACACGCTCGTCGCCGGACAGTCCGATGCCGAATTGAGCCCGCGTGCGGCGGGCGAGAGCGGCGTTGGGAGCGACGCGGGATTGATCGACGTCCACGAGGTCCGAACCGAAGCCCGCGCTCGCGATGACGGGCACGTCCGCTCCCCCGGCGAACACCGACGCGCCCGAAACGTGGTCGCGGTGGCCGTGGGTGTAGATGATGCGGCCGACCGGCTTCCCGGTCAGCGCGCGGAATTCCGCGAGAATGTTTTCCGCCGCGGCCGTGCTTTCTGTCGTGTCGATGATCGTGACGCTGTCCGCGCCTTCGACCATGTGCGCGTTCGAGGCCGCGAAGCCGACGGCCGTCCAGATGCCGGGCGACAACGGGACGATCCGACGTTCGAATTGCGCGCCGTGGGCGACAAGATCCGGATGGGCTTTCATTCCACACGTCCTCCCCCGGGCGGGGGCGGGACGGCGCCCCGACGCGGCGTCCGCCGTCCGGCGGGTCGATCAAGATTCGACAGGGTTCACCGGGCCGCCCGGAATCGCAAGCCGGAATCCCCGAACCGCTCCCGGAAAAACGGTCGATGGCGCGGGGACCGCCGCGGCGGCCCGGGCCGCGGACCGCCGGGCCCCCGCCCGGACAGTCGAGCCGAATTCATTTGACAACCGCCGCGCGAAGCGCAAATCGGCGGTATGCCAACGAATTCGGCCTCCCGGGTCGGCGTCCCGTCCTATCTGGCCCCCACGCGGACGGCCGAGGCTTTCGCTTTCCTGCGGGAGGCGCGGGCCGGGATCATCGCGGGATGCACGGACCACTTCCCGCGCAAACGTCCCGGCGACGATCGGAATCTTCTCGATATCACGCGGTTGGAGGGATTTCGCGGGATCGCCGCCTCCAAGGACGGCTGGCGCATCGGAGCCGCCACGACCTGGACGGACGTCATCCGGACCCCCCTGCCGCCCGCGTTCGACGCCCTCAAGGAGGCCGCCCGCGAGGTCGGATCGGTCCAAATCCAAAACCGCGGCACCGTCGCCGGAAACATCTGCAACGCGTCCCCCGCGGCCGACGGGGTGCCGCCACTTCTGATTCTCGGGGCCGAGGTGGAAATCCTCTCCGAGGCGGGAACCAGAACCGAGCCGCTGGAGGAATTCATAACGGGGCCCGGGAAAATCAATCTCGGACCGGAGGAGATCGTGTCGGCGGTCCTCGTGCCCCGCGCGCCCGGCGCGGGCCGGAGCGCGTTTCTGAAGCTCGGCGCCCGGACGCATCTCGTGATCTCGATCGTCATGGTCGCCGCTTGCGCCGAGGTGCGGGACGGACGGACGGCGGCCGTCGCGCTCGCGGCGGGAAGCTGTTCGCCGACCGCCCGGCGCCTTCCCGCGCTCGAGTCCCGCCTGACCGGGTTGGAACCGAATGAAATCCGGAGCATCGATTTCGCCGCGCACGGCGCGTTGGGTCCGCTCGCCCCGATCTCGGACGCGCGCGCCTCGGCGGACTACCGGTTGGACGCCGTCGCGGAACTGTGTCGGCGGGCCGTGCTGCGCGCGCTCGGAGAGGGATAGGATCATGGATGGGCAATTCGGAAAGCGCGCCGTAGCGTTCAAACTCAACGGAGCGGATGTCTCCGCGCCGGAAAGGGCGGACGCCCGGCTTTCGGAGGCGCTGCGCGAAGACCTCGGAGCCCGCGACGTCAAGATCGGATGCGACGCCGGGGATTGCGGGGCCTGCACGGTGCTTCTCGACGGCGAACCCGTCTGCGCCTGCCTCGTCCCGCTTCCCCAGGCCGCGGGACGCGTGGTCGAAACCGCCGCGGGGCTCGTCGGCGCGGACCCCGCCGCCCGGAGGCTCGCCGGAAGCTTTCAGGATCACGGCGCGGCGCAATGCGGCATCTGCACACCGGGGATGATCGTGTCCGCCGCCGCACTGCTGCGCCGGACGGCCAACCCCGGCGAGGCCGAAATCAAGGCGGCGCTCGGAGGCGTGCTTTGCCGCTGCACCGGATACAGAAAGATCATCGACGCCGTCGCCGGCGCTCCCGCGTCCCCGTCGGACGAAGGGCGGGTCGGCGCCCCGGTCCGCCGCCTCGACGGAGCCGCGAAAGTCGACGGTTCGGAAAGGTTCGGCGACGATGTCGCGCCCGCGGGCACGCTGGAAATCGCCGTCATCAGATCGCCCTTCCCGAGCGCGTCCTTCGAGTTCGGCGACCTCGAAGCCTGGGTCGGGGACACCGAAGGGATCGAGGCCGTCCTGACCGCGGCGGATGTGCCGGGACGGAACCGTTTCGGAGTGATTCCGGGTTTCGACGACCAACCGGTTTTCGCGGAAAAGGAAGCGCGGTTCAGGGGCGAGGCCGTCGCCGCCGTCGTCGGAACCCCCGGAACCATCCGTCGGCTCGCGCCCGAAACCTTTCCCGTCGCGTGGACCGAGACCGCGGGCGTCGAGACCGTGGCGGCGGCGCGCGCTCCGGGCGCCCCGCGGCTTCACGAAGGACGGGAGGGCAACCTGATGTGCCGGGGATTCGTCGCCTCGGGCGACGCGGAAGCCGCGCTGAAGGCGGCGGACGTCGTCGTGGAGGGCGAATTCCGATCGGGGTTCGTGGAGCACGCCTACATCGAACCCGAAGCCGGATTCGCTGAAATCGTGGACGGACGCGTGGAAATCCACGCCTGCACCCAGGCGCCCGTCCTGGATCTCGAGGCGATGGAGGCCATCCTCGGCATGGACCGCGGCCGGATCCGCGTCGTGCCGACCGCGGTCGGCGGCGGATTCGGCTCGAAGCTCGACATTTCGGTGCAACCATTTCTGGCGCTCGCGGCGCTGAAGACCGGACGCGGGGTGCGCCTGGCCTACAGCCGCGCCGAATCGATGCAATCCTCGACGAAGCGCCACCCTTCCGAGATCCGCCTCAGGATCGGGGCCAGCCGCGACGGGCGCGTCAGCGGTTTCGACTTCCTCGGGGTGTTCAACACCGGCGCCTACGCCTCCTGGGGGCCGACGGTGTCGAACCGCGTTCCCGTTCACGCGTCGGGCCCGTACCGGGTCGCCGACTACAGGGCGGAAGCCTTGGCGGTGCACACGAATTGTCCGCCCGCGGGCGCGTTCCGCGGCTTCGGCGTTCCGCAATCGGCCATCGCGCAGGAGGCGCTGTTCGACGAGTTGGCCGGAAAGCTCGGCATGGACCCCTTGGAATTCCGCGTTCTGAACGCCCTCGAGGATGGGGTTCCAACCGTTTGCGGTCAGGTGTTCGAGCGCGGGGTCGGCGCGAAAGTCTGCCTCGAGGCGCTGCGCCCCGCCTGGGCGGCGGAGCGCCGGAACGCCGAATCCTTCAACGCGGATCCTCCGGCGGACAAAGCCCGCGGCGTCGGGGTCGCGTCGGGTTGGTATGGGTGCGGAAACACCTCCCTCCCGAACCCCTCCACGATCCGGGCCGGCGTCCGTCCCGACGGAACGGTCGCGCTGCATCAAGGCGCGGTTGACATCGGCCAGGGATCCAACACGGTCATCGCTCAGATTTTCGCCACCGCGCTGGGAATCCCGGCCGAACGATTGGAACTCGTCGGCGCCGACACCGACGCGACGCCGGACGCGGGAAAAACCTCCGCCTCGCGCCAGACCTTCGTCACCGGTAACGCCGCGCGGTTGTCCGGCGAAGCTTTGCGCGCCTCGATTCTGCGGCACGTGAACGCGTCCCGGGACGCGGAGCTCGAATTCCTCCCCGGATCCGTCCGCGTCACCGAGGAGGGACGCGGGCACATCATCGACCTCGCGAAGATCGTTCCCGACCACCGGGGGTACGCGTTCGCTTCGGAGGAGACCTACGATCCCCCCACCAAGCCCTTGGACGGCTCGGGTCAAGGCGAGCCCTACGCGCAATTCGGCTACGCCGCGCAATTGGCCGTGGTCGAGGTGGACACGGCCCTCTGGACCGTGAAGCCGATCCGCTTCGTGGCCGCCCACGACGTCGGAAAGGCCATCAATCCGATGCTTGTCGAGGGGCAGGTGCAGGGAGGGATCGCCCAGGGACTGGGAATGGCTTTGATGGAGGAATACCTCCCCGGACGAACCGAAAACCTGCACGATTACCTGATCCCCACGATCGGGGACGTCCCCCCGATAGAGACGCTCATACTCGAGATTCCGGACGCGCACGGTCCCCACGGGGCCAAAGGCTTGGGCGAGCACGCCTTGATTCCAACGGCGCCGGCCATCCTGAACGCCATCCACCACGCCACGGGCGCCCGCCCGGGAGCCGTGCCGGTCACCCCGTCCAGACTGCGGGAAGCGATCAGGGGGACGCCCGATGACCGGGTCCGCGCGTGAGAGGCCCGACAAGATACGCTGCGACGCGTGCCCCGTGCTCTGCTACATAGCCGAGGGCCGTTCGGGGGCGTGCGACCGATACGCCAATCACGGCGGGGACCTCGTGCGCCTCGACCCGCTGACCATCATCGAGAATTCCATCGGGCGCGGCGGCAAGGCGGTGCCTTTCCTGAAAGACTCCGACGGCGGCGAATGGGACGGCGACCCGATCCGGGCCGGCCGGCCGTTCGTCACCGCGATCGGCGCGGGCACGACATATCCCGACTACAAGCCCGCGCCGTTCATCGTCAGTCAGACCGTCGACGACGCCGACATGGTCACCGTCGTCACCGAGGGCATCTTCAGCTATTGCGGGGTCAAGGTGAAAATCGACACCGACCGCTTCATCGGCCACGAGCGCGCCTTCGCGCGCCGCGGCGGCGAACCGGTTGGACACGTCATGACCTCGGAATACGGCTCCAAAATGCTGTCGCTTGGCGGCGTCGAACACCTCACCGGGGGAACCAAGAAGGAAGGCAGGGCGACCTGCGACACGCTGTTGAAGCTTTGCAACCGCGAAGCCGTCGAGTTGGAGATCGACGGGGGAGCGGAAATCGTGGTCCAGGCGGGCGAAGCCCCCGTCGTCAACGGCGTCGAGGAGAAGTTGATGCGGGTCGGCTGCGGGTCGGCGGCGATCGGCATGTTCGCCTCGCAATGGGCGCGGCACGTGGACGAGGTCGTCGTCGTCGACGACCACATAACCGGCGTGCTCTCGGAGCACCAGGCGGGCAAGCTGCTCGACGTTCCGCCGACGGGAATCCGGGTCAACGGCCGGCGGTCCACGCCCGGTAGGTATTTCCAGGTGGCCAACCCCGGCACCGGTTGGGGAGGAACCGATGTCGACGACCCGTTGACCATTCTCAAGCCCGCCGACGGGAAGGTGGCGTGGCCGGGGCTCCGCCTGCTGATGGTCTCCACGACGGGCGAGCAACACGCCTATTATGAATTGGACGGAACCCTCGAGCCGCGTCCGCTTCCCCTGCCGGACAGGTTGCGGGAGTCGGTGGAGCGGATCGCCGAGAATTGCGAACCCTCGCTCTGCTCGGTGCTCTTCATGGGCGGCGCGGGCGGATCGCTCCGGGCGGGAGTGACGGAAAATCCGGTCAAACTGACAAATTCCGTCAAGGACTCCCTGACCCGCGTCTCCTGCGGCGGGGCGGACGCGTATGTCTGGCCGGGCGGAGGAATCACCGTGATGGTGGACGTGATGGAAATGCCCACGAATTCCTTTGGTTACGTGCCCACCCCGGCGCTGGTCGCGCCGATCGAATTCACGATGCGGCTGTCGGATTATCTGGCCCTCGGCGGTCACGCCGACAGCGTGCGCCCGATCGAGCGGGTGATTTACGACGACTCCACGGCCCTTCGGAGGATTTCCGCCGAGCCGGCTCCGGGCCGCGGACGCCGTCCGAGATCCGGGATTTGACGCGGTGACGCGGGGTTCCGCCGCGGCGTATCCGGAGAGCGGCGCCCGAACGCGGCGGCACCCAAATCCGGGCGGCCCGGAACATCGGGAGACCGGTATCGGACGGCCCGGGGAAACCCGGGCGGCTTCCGGCCCGACCCGCGCCGTGCCGCGCGCGGACGCCGCGGGAATTCGGGAATCCGAAGCCGTCATGTCCGGCCCCGTCGCCGCGTATCTGGAGGATGGCCGGCGTCTTCATCTGCGGCACGGCCCCATCGATTTGATCATCGGCGTGGACGCCGTCGACCCAGTCGGACGCGGCCTGGCATTCGACGCGGCCGTTTCGAGATTCGAATCCATCCTCGGAGAACTCGTGGAGGAACTGCCGGCCCTTCGTCGCCGCCTTCTCCCGGGTTCCTCGGATTTGGCGGGTTCCGTCGCACGCAGGATGTCCCGGGCGGCGCTACCGTTCGCGGGGTCGTGTTTCGTGACGCCGATGATCGCGGTGGCGGGAGCCGTCGCGGACGAGATTCTCGCCGCGATGCTCTCCGCGGCGCGGTTGTCGCGGGCCCATGTCAACAATGGCGGTGACATAGCGGTGTTTCTCGGTCCGGGCGAAGCGTATTCGGCGGCGGTC
>JANQKA010000366.1 GCA_028281405.1 Hasllibacter sp.
CGCTCACGGCTACGTCGCCGCGGTTCGCGCCGCTTCTCCGATGTTGTCGACGCCCCTCTCCTCCAGAAGCGTCGTCAACCAATTCGGATCCATCTCCGGCACGGAACTCAGCAGAAGGTCGGTGTATGGGTGGTGCGGCGGACTGAACATCTCGCTCTTCGGTCCATGCTCCACGACCTCGCCGTCCTTCATGACGACCACCTCGTCGGCGATCGAACGCACCGTCGCGAGGTCGTGGGTGATGAACATGTAGGCGAGTCCGAGATTCTCCTGCAGCCTGTCCAGCAATTTCAGGATGCCCTCGGCCACCAGTTGGTCGAGCGCGCTGGTGACCTCGTCGCAGATGATGAACGCCGGCTCGGCCGCGAGCGCTCGGGCGATGCCGACGCGCTGCTTCTGGCCGCCCGACAATTCGGGAGGGTAGCGGTTGTAGTACCGCGACGGCTCCAACTCGATCAAATCCAGAAGCTCGTCCACCCGCTGCTTCAACGCCGCGCCCGACAGCCCCGAGTAGAACTCCGCCGGACGGCCGATGATGTCGGAGATCCGCACCTTCGGGTTCAGGGCGGTGTCGGCCATCTGATAGATCATCTGAGCCTGCCGCAGCTGGTCGCGGTTCCGGTCGCGGAAGGACGGGGGCAGCCTTCTCCCCTGGAACAGCACCTCGCCCTTGCTGGGCGGAAGGAGACCGGTGATCACCCGGGCGGTGGTGGATTTGCCGGAGCCGCTTTCTCCGACCACCGCCACGGTCATGCCCGCGTGGACGTCGAAGGACACGTCGCTCAGAACCTTCGCGCCGCCGGGATAGGACGCGTCCACTCCATTCACCGAAACGACCGGCGGGGAATCGTCCATCGGCCGGGCCTTTTCCGGGCGTTGGAAGCTCCGAACCGCCCAAAGCGATTTCGTGTAATCCTCCCTCGGTCGGTCCAGCATCTCCTCCGTCGACGCCTCCTCGACCTCCTCGCCCTTCAGCAGAACCTTGATGGTGTCGGCCATCTGCGCCACCACCGCGAGGTCGTGGGTGATGTAGATCGCCGCGGTGTCGAACTGGTCGACGATGTCGCGGATCGCGGCGAGCACCTCGATCTGGGTGGTCACGTCCAACGCCGTCGTCGGCTCGTCGAAGATGATCAGATCGGGCCGGCAGGACATGGCCATGGCCGTCATCGCCCGCTGCAGCTGCCCGCCCGACACCTGGTGCGGATAGCGGAAGCCGATCTCGCGCGGGTTGGGCAGGCGCAGCCGTTCGTACAGCTCCACGGCGTCCTCCTGCGCCTCCATCCGCTTGCGCAGCCGGTATTGCAGGGGCCCCTCGGTGTGCTGGTCGATGATCTTGTGCGCGGGATTGAAGGACGCCGCCGCCGACTGCGCCACGTAGGCGATCCGGGAGCCGCGCAGCGCGCGCCGCTCCATGCTCGTGGCCGTGGTCAGTTCCATCCCGTCGAACTCGATGGAGCCTTCGGCGATGCGGGTGCCGTCCCGGGCGTAGCCCATGGCCGCGGCCCCGATGGTGGATTTGCCGGCGCCGCTTTCGCCGATCAGCCCCATGACCTCGCCCCGGTGCAGGGTCAGGTCCACCCCCTTGACGATGTCGACCCACGCGTCGTCGGAAAAGCCTTGGATCTTCAGATCCTTGATCCTGAGCAGCTCCTCTTTGTTCGGATTTGACATGTCACCGCTCCTTCAGGCCGGACGACCGGAAGAGCATCCAGTCGACAACGAAGTTGACCGCGACCGTCAGCAGCGCGATGGCCGCCGCCGGAATCAACGGGGTGATCTCGCCGAAGGAGATCAGGGTGGCGTTCTCCCGCACCATGGATCCCCAATCGGCGGTGGGCGGCTGGATCCCGAGGCCCAGAAAGCTCAAGCCCGCCATCAGCAGGAACACGAAGCAGAATTCCAGCCCGAATTCCGCGATCAGCGGCGCGGTCGTGTTGGGCAGGATCTCCCGGCGGATCAGGAACCAGTCGCCCTCGCCTCGCAGGCGGGCGGCCTCGATGTAATCCATCACCACGACGTTGCCCGCCACCGCGCGGGTCAGGCGGAACACGCGCGGCGCGTAGATGATCGCCACGACGATGGCGAGAATCACCAGATTGGTGCCGAAGATCGACAGGATCAGCAGCGCGAAAATCAAAGACGGTATCGACATCAGGATGTCGACAACCCTGCCCACGGACACGTCGAACCACCCGCCGCGAACGGCGGCCCAAAGGCCCGCCCCCGCGCCGATGACGAAGGCCATGACCGTGGCCGACAGCGCGAGGCCGACGGTGTTGCGCGCGCCGTAGATGAGGCGGCTGAACATATCGCGGCCCAATTGATCCGCGCCCAGCAGCATTGCGTCGTCGGCGGGCGCGAAGGCCGAACCGATCACTTCCGCCTCGCCGTGCGGCGCGATCCATGGCGCGAAGATCGCCGCCACCGCGTACACGAAGATGACGAACATCCCGAAGGAGGCGGTCAGCGGGGCGGTGCGCAACTCCTTCGCGAGCGCGGGTTTTGCGATCTGCGTCAGGAACTCGCGGAACGCGTAGGACACGCCGGCCGCCGCGGCCAGAAGTCCCGCGGAGACGGCGATGAACCGCAGGCCGGCCGCGCCGCCGACAATGCCCACGACCATGGAGATCAGGGTGAGCGAAAACAGCAGTTGGAACGCGTTTTTCCGTTCGAAGTAGGCCGCCGCGCAGGAGGCCGCGATCAGAACGCCGTAGTAGAGAATGACGAAGGTGAACATTCGCGCGCCCTCACTTTGGATGCCGCAGACGCGGATTGGTCAGGATGGAGCCCACGTCCGCCGCGAGATTCAGCAGGATGAAGGTGGCCGCGAATATCAGGCAGCAGGCCTGCACGATCGGAAAGTCGCGCTTGGCGACCGCGTCCACGAGGAGCTGGCCTATGCCGGGGTAGACGAACACGACCTCCACCAGCACCACCCCGGTGATCAGGTAGGCCAAGTTCAAGGCCACCACGTTGATGATCGGCGCCCACGCGTTGGGCAGGGCGTGCTTCATGATCACCTTGAGCGGCGAGACGCCCTTGAGCCGCGCCATCTCGATGTAGGGCGAGGCCAGCAGGTTGATGATCGCGGCGCGGGTCATGCGCATCATGTGCGCGGTGACCACGAGAACCAGGGTCAGCGCGGGCAGGAAGGTGCGGTAGAGGTATTCGCCCAGGGTCATGTCCGCGGTCTGGCTGGCGATCGCCGGAAACAACCCGCACTTCACCGATAGGTAGAGGATCAGGATGTAGCCGAGGAAGAATTCGGGCGAGGAGATGGATGTGAGCGTGAGCACGTTGGCCACGCGGTCGAACACCGAATTGCGCAGGAGCGCCACCAGGATGCCCAGGGCGATGGAAACCGGCACGGCGATCAAGGCCGCGTAGGCCGCCAGCGCGAGCGTGTTCAGGAACCTCTCGCCGATGGCGCTGCCGACGCGCTCCCCCGTCACCAGCGAATTGCCGAAATCGCCGACCACGGCGCCCGACAGCCATTCCAGATATCGCACGGGTGCGGGTCGGTCGAGGCCCAACTGCTCGCGCATCGCGGCCACGGTTTCCTGTGTCGCGGCCTGGCCCAGAACGGCCTCCGCCAGATCGCCGGGCAGAAGCTCCACGGCGAAGAAGATCAGAACGGACACGACCAGCAGGGTCAGCAGACCCAGACCCAGCCGCTGCCCGATCAGACGAAGGAGTTTGTCCATGTTGTGTCGGGCGGACGCGCGCCGCGCGGGCGGCGAGGGTCCGGCCCCTCCCATGTCGAAAGGTGTCCGCGGCCGCGGGCCGCGGTTGACCGGAAGGCGGCGACAGCCGCCTTCCGCCGGTTGCGGGTTCCGCGGATCACGCGAACGACCAGCGTTCCATCCAGCGCTCCCCGTCAACGTCCCAGTGGGAGGAGAAGCCGTCGCTGACGACCACGCCGGGGCCGACCGCGAACACGTAACTGGCGAACATAGGGATGATGACGCCTCCGTCCTGGTTCACGATTTCCTGCATTTCCCAGTACATC
>JANQKA010000371.1 GCA_028281405.1 Hasllibacter sp.
TCCGCCTTGGGCGACCTCGTGATGAGGATGATTTGAACGCGATGACCACCCACGCGACCAAGGTTTTGCACGCTCATCGAGCAATGGGTCGCGAAACACTTTGTATCAAAGGCGATTCCAGCGGTTCAGCGGATCCTCATGACATTTGCGGAATCGTTGATCGGAGGCTTGACCGTCACGGATGCTTCGTCCAAACTCCGTCCCCACTCAGTGACCAGCCGTTTGGGTGACGGGAAACCTAATCCTGAACCGCCAACGAATAAGGAGACATAAATGAGGACAATCGGAACGGATGAAATGCATGTGTCCTACTGGACCGCGTTTCACGAAGCGCTTGAGCGGGCCGGCGGGCCCGTGTCCGGCAGGAAACGCACCGGCGGGAAACGAACACCGCAGCCCAAACCATATATGAGTTACCCAATCGGTCGAGGAAGATTCGAACTCTGCGCGACCCTGCCCCGCAAGATGGACAAAATCCGGGCGGAACTGTATATTTTCGGCCCCGAAGCGACGGAATCCTACAACCGCCTGCGCAATCAGCGTGACGACATCACGCGGGAACTCGGCTACCCCTTGGAATGGGAGAAAACCCCAACCAATTACAGGATCTCCGTGTACTTGGACGACGCCTACCTCGAACGCAAGGACGATTGGCCGCGGCAGCATAAATGGCTTGCGGCGCGGGTCAACGAATTCCACAGGGTGTTCAGCCCCCGGGTTTGAGGCCCGACAACTTGGTGAATTTGCCGTGTCCTGAACGACCGAGCGCCGTTTCCTTGGTGAAAACGACGATTCGACGTTCAGGACGCGTTCACCGCCGTGCGCCAAGCCGGCACATGAGCCCGACGGATCACTTGAAGCCGCGCTCGCGTCCAAAACTCTCGCGCATTCAATCCTCCGGAGGACACTGCGCCGCCCCCCAAACTCGACCCAGGCACCGGCGCTCGCTTCACAAAGTCGTTGCGGAAGGCTCCATTCGTGGTATCACAGTATCGGGAGACGCAAGATGTCTCTCCGCAAAACTGATTGGAAAGACCCGATGACCCCCTTGAAACAGTTCCGCGCGGCCCTGTCCGCCTTGCTCCTGGGCGGCTTCGCCGCCGTCGGCGCCGCATCGGCCCAGGAGACCCCGGTCTCGTCCCCCACGGACCGCTTCCACCCCGTCGTCGCCCCGAACGGCATGGTCGCCAGCCAAGAAGCCGTCGCGACCATGGTCGGCCTCGACATCCTCGAACGCGGCGGGAACGCCGTCGACGCCGCCATCGCCACGGGATTCGCCATGGCGGTGACACTGCCCCGCGCCGGAAACCTCGGCGGCGGCGGCTTCATGATGATCCACATGGCGGAAAGCCGCCTGAGCGACGCCCTCGACTACCGCGAAAAGGCCCCCGCCGCGGCCCACCGCGACATGTTCCTCGGCGAGGACGGCGAACCCGACAACCAGAAGTCCAGGTTTTCCGGACTGGCCATAGGAGTCCCGGGCACTGTCGCGGGCTTCGAAGCCGCCTACGAAAGACACGGTAGCGGCGAGCTGACATGGGCGCAGCTCGTCGCCCCCGCCATCGAACTGGCGGAAAACGGCATCGAGGTCACGCCGGACCTGTCCTCGTCCCTCGCCTCGCGGGCGGAGCGGTTGGGCAAGGATCCGGCGACGGCCGAAATCTTCTACAAGCCCGGCCTGCGGCCATACAGCCCCGGAGAAACCCTGAGGCAGACCGACCTCGCCCGAACCCTCCGCCTGATCGCGGAGAAGGGATCCGCCGGATTCTACGAAGGCGACGTGGCCCGGAAAATCGCCGACAAGGTTCAGGAGGCGGGAGGCGGCATGACCGTCGAGGACCTCGCTGACTACAGCCCCGTGTGGCGCCAGCCCGTCGCCGGATCCTACCGCGGGCACGAAATCGTCTCGATGCCGCCGCCCTCGTCCGGCGGCGCCCACATCGTTCAAATCCTGAACATCCTGGAGGCCTATCCGCTGCGGGAGTTCGGCGCGAATTCGGCGGACGCCATCCACGTCATGGCGGAGGCGGGGCGCAGGGCCTACGCCGACCGCTCCAAATACCTCGGAGATCCCGATTTCGCCGATATTCCCGTGGATGGGATCACCTCTCCGTACTACGCGGCGGAACTCGTCCGCGGTATCGACCGGACGATGGCAACGGCCTCCACCGCGGTCTCGCCGGGCAATCCGCTACCGTACGAAAGCGACGAAACGACCCACTTCTCGATAGTCGATCGGGATGGAAACGCGGTGTCCAACACGTACACGCTGAACTTCCTGTACGGAGTGGGCTTGACCGCCGATGGAACGGGCGTGCTGCTGAACAACGAATTGGACGACTTTTCCGCGAAACCCGGCAGCCCGAACGCCTACGGGCTCATCGGCGGGACGGCGAACGCGGTCGAGGGCGGCAAGCGGCCACTGTCCTCCATGAGCCCGACGCTGGTGTTCAGGGACGGCGAGTTGCTTCTGGTGACAGGCTCGCCCGGCGGCAGCCGCATCATTACGACGACCCTTCAGATCATCCTCAACGTGATCGACCATGGGATGAACATCGCGGAAGCCACCGCCGCCCCGCGAGTTCATCACCAGTGGCACCCGGACGAGATCCGGATCGAGGAAGGCCTGTCCCCGGACACCATCCGGCGGCTCGAAGAACTCGGCCACAAGGTTGTCGTGAAGAACACCATGGGATCGACCCAATCCATCATGAAGGTCGGCGACATGCTCGCGGGCGCATCCGACCCGCGCAGGCGGGGATCCTTGACCGCGGGCCACTGAACAGGCGGTGGGTCCGCGACCCGCCGCCGCCGTTCGCCTCCCCCGGTGGCATCCGGGGGAGGCGGTCCTCGCCCGGTCGCCCCGCCTCCGCGATTCGCTCCATTTCCCCACGCCCTCTGCGGCGAATCGGTCGCAACCGCTCCCGGGCGGGGCTGAAAGCTCACAATTTCCTTTCAGTTCGCGACCCGGCGAGGCGATGACTCGTCATCGTCCTGCGAATTCCTCCGCCCGTCCAAGCCGCCCGCGTTTCCCTTGGCCCGGTATTCCAGCGCCGAATCATCCATGCGGCGGTCCGGTCCACTCCGCCCGCGGTGCCCACGGTCCCGCGGGGGACGCCGGTCGGTCGCCGTGGCACCACATCACTACATCGCGCTCACGTCGCCCGCGGAGAGACGCCGCCGCCGACTACTCCCGCGCGGACCGGCCGCGCCCCTCCCCGGTATTCCAAGGGAAAATGCCCCTTGCCTTTCGCGCTCCGCCCGCGATGATGCATGGGCAAACAGGGAGATTCCGCGATGATACCCAAGACAATGCTGCTGTCCGCGGCCGTGCTCGGCATCGCCGCCGTGGCGGCGAACGCCGAAACCCTCCGCTGGGCGCGCACCGCCGAAGCGCTGACGCTCGACCCGCACGCGTCCAACGAAGGCCCGACGACGACCTTCCGGCACCAAATCATGGAAACGCTGATCGTGCGCGACCCGACCGGAGCGGCGGTGCCGGGGCTGGCCACCGATTGGAGCGTTTCCAAGGACGATCCTTCCGTATGGGTGTTCAACCTCCGGAAGGGTGTGAAATTCCACGACGGTTCCACGTTCGACTCGGAGGATGTGGTGTTCTCCATCGAACGCGCGAAGTCGCCCGATTCCGACTTCAAGGAGCTCCTGGCCTCGGTCAGCGCGGTGCGGGCCACCGGTCCCCACCGGGTGGAGATCGTCACGTCGGCGCCGAACCCGATCCTGCCCAACAACCTCAACGACATATTCATGATGGACAAGCAGTGGGCCGAGGCGAACGACACGGTGAAGGTGCAGGACTACGACGGCGGCGAGGAGACCTTCGCCTCCCGGAACATCAACGGCACCGGAGCCTACAAACTGGTCAGCCGCGAAGCCGACGTGCGCACGGTTCTCCGGATCAACGAGGACTACTGGGGTCGCGACCACTTCCCCATGGATGTCACGGAGGTCGTGTTCACGCCGATCCACAACGACGCGACCCGCGTGGCCGCGCTTTTGTCGGGCGAAGTGGATTTCATCCAGGACGTTCCGGTGCAGGATATCGGCCGCGTAAGCGGCACGGACGGTCTCGTGGTGCGCACCGCGCCCCAGAACCGTGTCATCTTCATCGGCCTCAACTCGGGCGACGCGGACTTGGCGAGCGACAACATCGAAGGAGCCAATCCCTTCGCCGACCGCCGCGTGCGGCGGGCGTTGAACATCGCCATCAACCGCGACGCGATCCGCCGGGTGGTGATGCGGGGGCAGTCGCAGCCCGCCGGCGTGATCATGCCTCCCTTCGTGAACGGATGGACCGAGGAACTCGCCGCCCTGCCGGATACGGATATGGACGAGGCCCGCTCCCTGATGGCCGAGGCCGGGTATGAAGACGGTTTCTCCATCACGCTCAACTGCCCCAACGACCGCTACATCAACGACGAGGCGATCTGTCAGGCGGTCGTCGGAAT
This sequence comes from Hasllibacter sp., assembly GCA_028281405.1. Lineage (GTDB taxonomy): Bacteria > Pseudomonadota > Alphaproteobacteria > Rhodobacterales > Rhodobacteraceae > JANQKA01. The sequence goes on from JANQKA010000371.1 coordinate 4,467, forward strand.
GTTCGCGCGGGTCGGGGTGGAGGTGAATCTCGAGGCGCTGCCGCGCGCCCAGCATTTTCCTCTGATCACCACGCTGGGCACGGATTTCTACCTTCTCGGGTGGGGCGTCCCGACCTACGATTCCGAGTACATCTTCAACTTCCTCGTGCACACCAAGGGCGACAAGTACGGTTCTTGGAACGCCACGCGCTTCGGCGACCCGGAGGTGGACCGGAAAATCGTGGAACTCGCCTCGATGACGGATATCGACGCCCGCAACGCGAGTATCGCGGAGATCTGGGAGCGGATTCAGGAGGAGATCCTTTACTTGCCGATCCACTACCAGGTGTTGAACTGGGGCATGAAATCCAACGTCAAGGCCGTGGTTTCCCCGAACGACCGACCGGATTTCAAATACGTCGAATTGGACTGACCCCGCATCCACCGGAGGAGTGCCGCAGCGTTGATCGCCCGTCCACGGAACGGCAGCCGCCCGGTTGCCTCGTTCCCTTGCCGTGCCGGTAGCTCCACCGGCCCGGTGTGGTGATGCT
>JANQKA010000550.1 GCA_028281405.1 Hasllibacter sp.
AGTGCCCTCGATCAGGTTGGTATCCGGGTCGAACGACAGGCCCCTTTGGCTCAGGTCGTTGACGGAGTAGGTCAAATCATCGCCATCCGGATCTTCGAAACCCCGCGTCACATCGATGGGGTCAATCGGGGCTCCGACCATTCTCACGGATCTCGCCATTGCGGCATCCACATCCAACGTGGGCACGTTGCTCACGATGATCTCGAACGACGCCTCGGCCGTCCCGCCGTGAGGATCGGAGGCCGTGACCCTGATCTCATACTCGCCAACTTCCCTCACCGCGCCAAGAATCACGTCGCCGTCGAACATCAAGCCGGGCACCTCGTCGAGGTCGACCAAATTCCCGTCCCCATCGACCACGCTCACGAAATACTCCAGCGTTTCGTCCCCATCGGCGTCGGTGAACCCGAGTTGACTCACATCGATGGCCGCGATCGCTTCACCAACCACCTCGTGCCGATCACCCGGCGCGTTCACCGGAGGCTCTGGCATGTCGTTCGCCTCGATGACGAAGTAATGTTCGACGGTCGAGCCTCCGCTATCCTCCACCCCCGCCTCGGTGACGGTTATCACGATCGTGACGTCCTCCGACCCTCTGAGTTCGCCCTCGATCATGTTGGTTTCGCTGTTGAGCGCGAGGCCCCTTTCGGTCAGATCGTTCGTCCCGAAAATCAGCTCTCTTCCGTCGGCTGATCCGAAGCCGAAAGCTACATCGATCGGTTCTATCTCCTCGCCGACCACCTCAACCCTGTCGCTCGGGCCCAGGGGACTGTTGACCGCGGCCCGCTGGACCGGCGCGGTCTCCCCTCCTCCTCCGTCGCCTCCACCGTCTCCGGCGCCAACCGCGACTCCTCCGACCACCGCCCCAGCTCCCGCGGTCGCCGCCAAGGTCGCCACACCTCCCCCCGCCAAAATGCCGGTGCCGGCCCCCGCCGCCACTCCGGCTCCGGCGGCCGCGGCACCGGTTCCCGCGGCGGCGGCTCCAGCTCCCGCTCCCACGGCGGCCGCCCCAGTGCCCGCTCCAGCCGCCGCGGCACCCGTGCCGGCCCCGGCGGCGGCGGCTCCCGTTCCCGCCCCCGTCCCGGCAGCGGCGGTTCCGCCCGCCACCGTGTTCCCCGTCACCGCCGCGCCGGCCTGCGATGCCACCTTCGCGTTGGAGGCGTTGGCCTTCACGAAGTCGAGTCCGTCATCTTTGGCCACGTCGACCAATGCATCCCCCATCGCGCCGGTGCCTTGATCGATTTTGTCCAAAACAGGCAGGTTGTACGTCGTGGCCACCTCCGAGCCGACCTTCAAAACACCGTCATTGAACGAGAAAGTATCGGGGTCCAAGCGTATGGGCTTGCCGCTCGGCAGGGTCAGCGTCATCACGCCGTCATTGCCCAATCGAACCGACGATTCGCCTATATCGACGGTTCTGATGTCCTCGACCCCCTCTTCGACCCACTTCCCGGTATCGGCGGCCTTCTCCCCGGCCTCCTTGAGCCGGTCGAGCCTGGACTTCTCGTCCTCCTCGTCGTCTTCCGCCTCGGAATCCTCCTCCTCGTCGGATTCGCCCTCCTGCGCGAGAGCCCCGCGCCCGGCCAGCAAAGCCCCCAGCGCCACCGCCAATCTCGTTGACCAGCGCGCGGAGCCGCGCGCCCCCCCTGCGGCCCCCGTCCGCGAAGGAACCTCATACCGCATATCAACATCCTCCCGTTCACGAGGGCGCTCGCCCCACATGTTGTTGGCTTCCGGCACTTCCCCGCCCCGCGAGCCGGGACGGCACCTTCCGCAACCTCGGGCCGAGGCCGACACTTTCCCTCGCCATCGACGATTCTTTGAGCGGTCAACGGCCCACCTCGGGAAATACATCGAATCCCGGCGACATGCAACGCTTCCTTGGG
>JANQKA010000481.1 GCA_028281405.1 Hasllibacter sp.
TTCGATGTCGACCCCAGCTTCAACAACACCGAGGAGTGGTACGCCTCGATCCCGGAGGACAGCCGTCCGCGCCGCGAGGAGCCGTTCTACCATCTCCTGGCCGAGAACGCGGAGGGCTACTACATCGCGTACGTCTCCGTGCAGAACCTCGTCGAGGACACGTCCGGGGAACCGGTGGAGCACCCGGACCTGCCGATCCTGTTCAACGACTTCAGGGACGGCAGCTATTCGCCCGACTTCCAGATGAACTAACCGCCGTTACGGGTCGGCGCGCCGGAGTCGTCCTTATCAACCGGCATTCCCGAGTCCCGCCAAGCGGAAAACCCTCCGCTCATCTCGGCGACCGAGTCGAGGCCCATGTCCTTGAGCGTCTTCGCGGCAAGCGCCGAGCGCCACGAGGATCCGCAGAACAACACCAAAGGTTTCTCCAGCATCCACTGCTTGTGGTACGGGCTTTCCGGATCGAGCCAGAATTCCAGCATGCCGCGCGGCGCGTGGCGGGCGCCGGGCACGCGCCCATCGCGTTCAAGCTCGCGGATATCCCGGATATCGACGAGCACCGCCTTCCCGTCTTCTGCGCGGCTACGCGCCTCATCCGGCGGAATGGACTCGATCTCGGCTTTGGCTGCCCCGACGAGTTTCTTGACGGGTGTGATCGGCATTGCGCCCCTCCAACTGAAGATGTCGCCATCCTTGCACGAATCGATCGCCGCGTCCAGAGGCGGTTTGCTCACCCGAGGACGGCGCCACTCCGTTCCAAGCTCTCCTTCCAATGTTCCCGCGTATCATCAGAGGAAATCCCGTTCAGGCGTGTCTTGCCGTCAGAGGTTGGGACGCATCGAACACTCCGTAGTCGTCGAATCCGAATGACATCTGTTGCGGAATCACAGCTATCCGGAGCGGAGCATGGACCGATCACATGTCTCGAGGCACCGCCGCCGGAGGATCCGGGAAACGGCAAGCAATCCGTGGTCACCGAATCGAACACAGCATGCCGTGGGCACTCCGCAGAGTGACCGGAGGTTGGCGATGGGATCCTCCAAGAAATAAATGTCAGCAGCCCCTAGCCTTGTTCAATTTCACCATGCGGTCGAATCGAGCGCATCGCCGTGCCCGCCGCGATATTTGCTCTTCCCACCGCTGCATCCAACGCTGACAACAAATACGCTACTATTGCTGCAGAAGATTCCTCCGCTTGCGGAGCCTTATTCGTCACGATTCTGATTGCCGTCTCCGTCACCTTAACCGCCGTCTCCGCCGCCTTAATCGCCTCAGCCACCGACTCGATTGCCGCCGCTGCTCTGATAATCACGTCCTCCTCGGTCACCTGCGCCAGCTGCTCAACCGCATCCGACGCCCTCTCGGCAGCATCCGCCGCCTCCGCGGTCGCCTTTGCCGCATTTTCTTCAAAAAAACCGATTTCCTCCCCCGCCTCTACCGCCTTCGAGAGCCCCGTCTCCAACCTTGCGGACAGATACGTCAAAGCCACCGCTCCCAGCGCAGTCTTCAACGCCTTTGCCATATTCCTTGCCCTGTCTGCCGCAGTCGCCAAAGCATCGGAACCCTGCGCGTTCCTCGCCCCCTCCACCATGGCGTCGATCTCCGCCGCAACACTCCCCACCTTGCCCAGCGCCTTATCCAGCGCCGATATTGCTGCAAGCACCATCACCAGCGCTCCGCCTTTCACAAGCACCTGCAAAGTTCCCGAATCGTCCGTCATCTCGCCACCTTTCATTGAGGCATGCGCCCCCTATTTCAACTCATCATTCCGAAATTGCAACCCCGATTTATCTCGAATTATCACATGATCGTGATAGTAGAAGGGTGTCATGCGCGGAGATTCCGCTTGTTCTCCCACATGGAATTTGGATTTCCCCTTGCGTCACAGGAATTCGGCGGTTCCGATCTCGTTCGAGCGCGTTGTTGGCTGTTGAGATTGTTGTCCTGTCAGCAGCCAGTGCTGAGGTTGGTCCAAGACCAAAACTCGCAGATTTGAGGCCAACGTGGACAAGCAGTGAGTGAAATTTAGAGCAACGATGCGTTGCCCCGCACGCGGCCAAGCTCGAACTGGAACGCGATTCCTACGGACGCTCAGTGTTCGTGGCCTCGAATCGGCCAATTTCCATCGGAACCGCACCCGATCCCCACGCCCACCGCGCCACTGTGCGGGCACTGGACGCCAATCCCGACTGCGTGTATGCATGGTTCCGCAAATGGAGGATCAGAATTGCCCGACATCGTGATCTGCGGAGCGTCCCGCACCCCCATGGGCGGGTTTCAGGGCGCGCTTTCCGGGGCATCGGCGGCCGGACTAGGCGCGGCGGCGATCCGCGCCGCCCTCGACGCGGCGCGGGTGGATCCGGCCCATATCGATGAATTGTTGTTGGGGTGCGTCCTGCCCGCGGGCCAAGGCCAGGCTCCCGCGAGGCAGGCAGGCTTCTCCGCCGGCCTGCCCAAGGAAACGCCCGCCACGACCCTTAATAAGATGTGCGGCTCGGGCATGAAGGCCTTGATGATCGGTCACGACGTCCTGAAGCTGGACGAAGCCAGCGTCGTCGTGGTCGGAGGAATGGAAAGCATGACGAACGCCCCCTATCTCCTGCCCAAGATGCGGGGCGGCGCGCGGTTGGGACACGGCTCGGTCGTCGACCACATGTTTCTCGACGGGTTGGAGGACGCGTACGAGGAAGGACGTCTGATGGGAACCTTCGCGGAAGACTGCGCCGAGGAGTTTGGATTTGCGAGGGAAGAGCAGGACGAATACGCGCTCGCCTCCCTCTCCCGGGCCGTGGAGGCGCAGAAATCCGGAGCCTTCGACGGCGAGATCGTCCCGGTCGATGTTCCGGGTCGTGGTGGCGGCGCGACCGTCACCGAAGACGAACAGCCCGGCCAGGCGAGGCCGGACAAAATTCCGCGGCTCAACCCGGCGTTCAGGAAGGACGGCACGGTCACCGCCGCCAACTCCTCTTCGATTTCGGATGGGGCCGCGGCCCTCGTGTTGGCCACGGCGGACGCGGCCGCCGAACGCGGCCTGCCCGTCCGCGCCCGAATCATCGGCCACGCGAGTCACGCGCAGGAGCCTGGTCTGTTCCCCACGGCCCCGATACCCGCCGCCGAGAAACTCCTCACGAAAATCGGGTGGAGCGTGGACGATGTGGATCTCTGGGGGGTCAACGAAGCTTTCGCCGTGGTGCCCATGGCCTTCATGCGGCGGCTCGGAGTTCCCCACGAGCGGCTAAACGTGAACGGCGGCGCCTGCGCGCTGGGTCATCCCATCGGCGCCTCCGGCGCCCGCATCATCGTCACGCTACTGAACGCCCTCGATAAACGCGGCCTGAAGCGCGGCGTAGCTGCGATTTGCATCGGCGGCGGAGAAGGCACGGCGATCGCCATCGAACGCGAGACCCAACCGGGTGGCGGATAGCATCGCCCGCAAACAATCGGTCCTATGAATCATCCGGTATCCGACCATCCGGAGAAGCGGGCTAATGGGACGGGTCGAGGAAAGTCCCTGATCGATTGTTCCAGCACAGAAATGCCGTAGCTCCGAACGA
>JANQKA010000512.1 GCA_028281405.1 Hasllibacter sp.
GTACGGATCCGTCACCGTGACCTCGACTTCAATATCGCCGGGGGTGCTCCCTTGATAAACGCCGGAAAGCAATCCCCACCTGTCAATCGAGAGGCCGGATGACTCCAGAACTTCCGACGTGAATTTCAGGCCGCTGTCGCCGCTCTCCCAATCGGGGTCGCTGAAGCCGTTTCGCAGGCCGTTCATCCGAATTCCGGAAAGCTCTTCGCTGATGAGGCGGCTCCCGTCAGTGACTATGAAATTCTTCAACGGACCCCCGGCCACGGGGCCTTGGTTGGCCGGTTCCCCGCCGCCCGTGTTCGGATCCGCATCATCCGCGGCCGCGCCGCCTGAGTAGGTCGTCGCGTTCGACACACCCTGAATTCCCCCGACGCCAGCCCCGCCCAATGGCGTCACGCTGGCTCCACCCAAAGAAATTCCGCCCGTCGCGCCGCCATTCGCGTCATGATCGGGATCGCGCGAATCGTCCGTTCCGTCCTGGTTGGCGGAGTCAGGGGGGCTGCCCGCGACTTCGTTTCTGTTCGTTGCCGTCTGCCCGGAGTCCGTCATGTTCGGCTGTCCCGGGGTTCCGGAGTCGGAATTTCCCGTATATTGCCTCGAGCCGTCTCCGTTCACCATGATGTCGCCGGAGCCCGACGTTCCGCCTACTCCCGAACCGGCGCTTCCCGGTTGGCTTCCACCAACGCCCACGGCGGAAGGGCCAGAGGGGGAACCCACCTGCGGCGAGGCGTGCCCGTCACCGCTCCCGATCGCGTCCGGGTCCGTCTCGGATCCGGGTTCGGCCCCGTCGTCTTCCGAATCATCGGTGCCGCCTCCCGCCACTGCGGTTCGCGCGCCACCCTCGCCGCCGCGGGTCGCGAGGCCCGCGACCGTATTGGAATTCCCCTCGTCGCCAATTGCTCCGGCGGGCGGGTCGGCGTTCTGGTCAAGGGGAGGAACCGCGATCCCCAGTGGCTCCTGCACCGCTCCAACTGAGCCACAGCCCGCCAAAGCGGCGGCGGATGCGGTCAACCCCAGTGGAACCAACGCCCGTCGAAACCGGGCTTCACCGGCGGAAGCCGTCGCACGGGCCGCGCCGAGCGGGAGTTCTTCGTTCAGGAACTTGGGCATGGCTGCCTCCCGATCCGTGTTCTCCGCGGCGGTCGACCCGCCCACGGACGGACCACGATACCCCTGCGCCGCGATGGAGGTGATCTCGTCGTCCCCTCCTACGGGCGCGGGCGATCATCGCCCGGAAGCCGACGGAAAACCGCCGCCTACGGGCAACATAGCGGAAATCCGTGAGAAAATCCATCTATGTCAATGGAAAATTTCCGGAATCCCGCAACGGAAATCGAATCGGGGCGGTCGGTGGCCGCGGGAACGGAGACGCTCGCGGCTCCGCATCGGGGCCGGGTCCGCTCCGGAGGCGGCGTCGACGCCCCACTGGCCCCGAAGTGCCGCTCGAATCCAAGCGATTCGGCGCGAATCAGGTGACCAGCGGATGTGGTCGCGCCTCACTGGGGTTTCCCTACGGGCCTGCCCTGTGTGGGCGCAAGCCCTGGATTCACGCCGCCCGCCGCCCCGCCAGGCGCGATTCTCCGTGGTGCGGGAGCGTTTCGAAGTGGGGCGGGTTTGGTGGGAGTCGGCCTACCGAAGGTTTGGATTCGCGTGGGTGTCTCGGACCACGCGTCCGCGAGAACGGGAACACCTCATTGGGTACCCGTGGTCTCCCTCCGTGCCGGAGGGAAACCCAACCACCCTTACCTCACGAAAAGTTGACATCGCAAAGGAGAGGCGAATCAGCCCGGCGGTACTGATTCGCGAATCACCGCAGCAAAGGGCTTCCTCGCAGTATGAGGCGGCGCGGCGCGGGGCACTCGAGTTGCAGAGACTTCAAGGTCAAAGCAACGACGGTTGAAGAATAGCCACAGAATTTGCCATCAGCCAAATGACTTGATTGCGGTTGTCCGATTCGCCGCTAGGGAAACATGTCCTCCATCGGAAACAAATGATTGTAACAATGCCCGACGCTGGCATCTCATTGAGGCGTAGATCGACTGTTGGGAAAGAGCCTTGGGGTCGAAACCGGGCTAAACAGAACCAATTGCGAGAATTCGACTTGCATGTTCTTGAGCTTGAGTCCAAAATCACTGTAACGAGGCTAAGAGGACATCGGGGCCTCACCCAAATAAGGAAGCATCAAATGGATTCAGATTATCGCGACTGGGTCATACAGACCTTGGGGCCGGGGCAGTCGTGGATGTGCAATGAGTGCGCTATCAACCTGACGATCAACAACACTGAGGTTGACCACATCTTCCCTAAAAGTAAGGGAGGAGGAGACGAAATCAGTAACCTCCAGTTGCTGTGTGGCGATTGCAACCGACGCAAAGCCGACAGCATGCCCTTCTACCGCTAGCAGGCAAGATGTGATCTTTCCTGCCTAATTGATCCCCTCGCCCAACGGCGGAGGGGAGATTCCATGCGAACCGGGCTTCGAACAAGACGAATCAGCCTCGCATCGACTTTGCAAACCCACCTACGGGTAGAGGCTTAGCATAGATTCGGCCAACCATCCCGTCACACCAGCAACCACCGGGGTTCAGCCAATATCCTGACGTACCCAGCGAGGAATCGCGCCGCGTCCGCCCCGTTGATGACCCGGTGATCGTAGCTCAGGGCGAGCGGAGCCATCGGAGCGGGACACGGTGCCCCGTCCCGCCACACGGTCACCGTCACGACCCTCGCGATTCCGAGGATGGCCAGCTCCGGCGGATTCACCAAGGGCGTGAACCCGGTACCGCCAATGCCGCCGAGGTTCGAGATCGTCATGGAGGCGCCGCCCATCTCTTCCGGCCCCAGCTTGCGGGCCCGGGCCTTCGAGGCCGCCTCGGCGACCTCTCCTGATACCCGCAACAGCCCCTTGCGGTCGGCGTCGCGGATCACCGGCACCATCAGGCCGTGCGGCGTGTCGACGGCGATGCCGATGTGGACGTACTCCTTGATCACCAGGCGTTCCCCGTCCGCCGTGAGCGAGGCGTTGAACCGGGGAAAATCCCGCAGGCAGCGCGCCAAGGCCTTAACATGGAACGCCAACCCCGTGAGTTTGACGCCACGGGCCGCCGCCTCGTCCCTCCAGTCCTCCCGCAGCGTCTCGATCGCCGAGACGTTCACCCGGTCGTGGTGCGTGACTTGGGGGATC
>JANQKA010000516.1 GCA_028281405.1 Hasllibacter sp.
GCGGATGGAGGCGGTTCCTCTTTGGTGCCCGGCGGAGGGCGCGAGGGAACCGAGTCGGGGCGCGCCCGACGGATGAGGCACTTGGATTCGCGGCACCCGCGCAATGGATATCCCTCCGGGCATCGGCGGCGGCGAGTGGGTGCGATTCCGCGTGGGCGACGGGTGATCGGCGGGTTCGGCGTGCACCACGTCCGGAGGAGGCCGCGCCAGGTTCGAGGCGTCAGCGGATGGACTCCCGCCGGGCATCGGCTGCGGATGGAGGTGACTCCGAGTCGGAGGCTGCGTTTGGTCGGGGTTCGGCGCGGGCCACGCCCGGGGGAGGCCGCGCCCGGGGTCGAGGTTCCCAAGGTATGGAAATCCCGCCGGCACCGGAGCCGGCGTGTGGGGGCGATTCAGTTTCCGCGCCCGCCGCCCGGGCGGAGTGAATGGCGGCGGCCGCTCCCGTCAGGCCCGGGTTTCAATCGCCGCGTCGAAGGCGGCGACGATTTCCGCCGCGCGGGCGGCGGTGTCGCCGACCGACCGGCCGGGAGCGTAGAGCGCCGACCCCACGCCGAAACCCGTTGCTCCCGCCTCCATCCATCGGGCGAAGTCGGCGGGGCCGACGCCGCCCACGGCGTAGACTTGGAAATCGGGCGGAAGAACCGCCTTGAGTGCCTTCAGACCGTCGGGGCCCATCTTAATCGCCGGAAAGAGTTTGAGCGCGTCGGCCTCCGCCTTGATCGCCCGGAACGCCTCGGTCGGGGTCAGAACGCCGGGAACGGTGCGCATGCCGAGGCCTTTGGCGGCGGTGATCACTTCGACGTCGCAATCGGGCGAAACCACGAGCGTTCCGCCCGACCGGTGGACCAGGGACGCCTGTTCCGCGGTCAGGACCGTTCCAGCGCCGATTTCCGCCCTGTCTCCGACCGCTTCCGCCATCGCCCCGATGCTCTCGTACGGATCGGGGGAATTGAGCGGCACCTCGATCCTGCCGATGCCGGCTTCGAGGAGGGCCTCGGCCATGGGGACGGCCTCCGGGGGAGTGATGCCACGCAGGATGGCGATGAGGTCTCGCATTTCAGGTCTCCAATCCGCGGGCGGCGGCGAGGCCCGCGAGGGTGATGTCGGACGACGGCGCGCTTTCGACAGGGGTTCCCGCGGCCCCGAGCGCCCGGGTGTAGCCTTCCGTCAGTTGGCCGTCGCCGAGCACGACGACCCGCCTCCCCAGCCAATAGGACTTCGCCGCCGCGATCTCCGAGCCTGTGAGCAGCCCCGAAAGCGTGGCCGCCGCGGGGCCGGGGCCCTCAAGAAGATGACCGGCGCGCAATCCGAACAGCTTGGCCGCGAGGCGTTCGGGATGGGAGATCATTTCGGCGACGCCCTCGTCGAACGCGGCGTCGGACCACTGTTCCCCCAGGGCGGGGGCGAGCGTGGAGCGCGTCCTGAGAAGGGCGAAGAGTTCACCGGTCATGAAGCTTCGGAAGGACACGATCTCCCCCGCCGAGACGTGAACCCACTTGGTGTGCGTTCCGGGGAGTACGAGGACGCCGTCGAAACCGTCGTCGAGGGACAGGAATCCCGCGATTTGCGTTTCCTCGCCGCGCATCACGTCAGGAGGCGCCGCCTGTGAAAGGCCGGGGATGATCGCGAGGGAGAGGCGGTCGCCGGAGACCCGCGTCATCGGCCCACCCAGCGGCGTGGCGGGAACCGGACGATAGGCGGTTTCGGCCCAACCCTGCCGCGAGCCGATCATGCCGCAGGCGACGACCGGGGCCGGGTCTTCGATCCAATCGCCGGCGAGGGCGAGGAGCGCGGCCTCGAATCCGGTTCCGCCGAGCGTCGAAATCCCGTCGTCGGATTCGGCGGCGTCGAGAACGTCGTTCGCGTCCGACATGCGCCAGACCCGGAGGCGGGAGGTGCCCCAGTCGACCGCGATCCAACCGCTCACGGTTCCCGCCTCGGGGCGAGCGCGGCCTGGACCTTCTTGGTGAGGCCGCCGCGAACGATGTCGTACGACGCGGTGATCCGGTGGCGCAACTCGTCCTCGGCGGTCGCGTCCGGCAGATTGATCCATGAGCGGTGGAAATACGGGGCCTTCACGCCCACGCCGGCGTCGATCAGCATCTGGGAGGTTTCGATGTCGGGGGTCTTGACCGATACGCCCGGCGAGACGGCCCCGATGCAGGCGAACATCTTGCCGCCGACCTTCCATGCGTCGTGCCCGTCGCCCCACGGGTCTGATTTCTCGGCTCCGGGGAGCGGCGCGCAGATCGCCGCGACGCGGCCTTTGAGATTTTGATTCGCGCTCATTGTCAGCTCGCAAGTGGTTCGTGGCGTTTGGGGAACCCGACCGCGGTCGGAAGTCCAGCCTTCGTTGATTCATGGCCGTCCGGTCGGACGGAGACCGCCCGGAATTCGTCCCGGGGCAGGGTATTCGCGGAGGGCGCGGGTCGACAGTAACCCGCTGATCCGCGGCCCGCAAGTGCATCGGGCGAGATCCGACCATGGACGATTGTCCCGCGGATGGATGGCCGGATGATCACGCGACCGGCACGCGTCGCGCCGCGCGGTGTCGATTTCGGCGTATCGGAACGTTTCGAGGGCCGGTGGGTCGGCGGAAGAGAAATTTGAGGCGAAGCAGAGTCCATCCCAAGCGCTGTGGGTTTGTTCGGTGGGCGCCACCCCAACGGCTTCTCCGGGGCGTGACGCGCCGGCGACCCTCGTGGCGCCCGCATGCTCCACAGCTAAATTCCGAGATGGATACAACATACTAAACCGAAGAATGGCAATTTGTACCGCAGGTCGTGGGATTCAACCGTGCAGACGGACAGGGAGGGAAGAGCACGATCAGCCAACATCATGATGTATGACAGCGCTCTCCGCGCCGTCGTATGGCGGGGCCGCGCATTTCCCGTTGCGAAGCGTGGGATGTCGTGTCAAGGAACTTCAACACTGGGAGATGGTGGGCAGCGTACGTTCCATTGAGCTCCGGGGAGAAAGATTGATGCCGACGGTCGCGTCGGTGTCGGCGGCCATCGTCATGGCTTGCTTTTCTGGAGTGATTTGGCTTGATGGTTGGGTGAAGAGGTTGCGGAGCGACGGGACAACGCTGATTGTGTTGGTTGGGAGGTTACATGACGAGTGGAACGTGCGTTTAGGAAAGTACGTGGACAAATATAATCCGCCACTTCTTGTGGTGGCTGTGCGCGTGTGCTCTGCAAAGACGAAGTAAGATTAAATCGGGTTTCGGAACAAGGACTTGCCGTGACCGCGGGTGATTTGCCTCTTGATCCGCGTATCTAATTGTGATGGGCGCAGGAGGAATGCGTAAGGACAAGAGCGAAATCGCAAACAGCAGAGTGAAACACCTAAATTTTATCGACTGCAATATTATTTAGCCAGTCGTTAATGCTCTAGATGACGAATCTTTAGACAGTCGCGGGAAGATCAAGAAGCGGCTGAAATGGCTCAAGCACATTCTCGTGTTCTGCAATGACTTGATCGTACAAATTGATATATCCTTTTGCGTGGACAGTAACTATCATTGCGAACTCGAGACTTTCTGAAGGTTTATAATTCCTTCCACCTAACCGTGAATTGTAGTGGACATCAAAACAAGGTTTTTGTAAAGAACTACCGCGCTTATTCTTGGTCGCATGCAAACAATTCTCCCATTTCCACCCATCAAGACGCAATCTTTGCTCAGTTGTTTTTGATGACAATCCAAAGAAGCTATCCGAATCAGGGTGAGTTTGAGATTCACGGGAGAATTTATTAATGTGAGGACGAAAAGTAGCTTCAAGTCCCGCTCGGGTATAATTTCCGGGATGATGGGGATCAGTTTTTGATTTGAAGCAAATTGTCGCTGTGATCGTGACTATTTTAATTTGTTCAAGGACAGGAATTGGGATTGGTACTCGGACGTATTTTGCGGGAGAAATACTCCCTTGATACACCACGCGGACACTTTCGTCGTCGCAATAGATTATGTCATTTATGGATCGAGGAGCTCTGCCCCACCCCACTTCCATTAAACCATGTTCACCACTCTCACATGTGTGTGTCAGAAGCGCGCGGATCGCCAAGTGATTAAGACCTGAGCCAAAATAGGCGCGCATCCCAGTCGCAAGTCGCATCACGCTCGGAGCGGAGAAAGAAGTTCCTTGGATTCCTTTTATGGTGGACTCACCGTTGAGCGCGAATACCATGAATTCTTTGAATTCACCGCCGAAATCCACCATATCAGGCTTCACAACACCAGGACTGCGCCCCGGACCTTTTGAACTATAGGAGGCTCGTTTCCATCCGGGCCCCGCGGTGTCGCACGCACCAACGGAGATGGCGTTAATACAATCCGCTGGTACTTGTACTCTGTCAAGGCCAGGACTTCGATCATCATTTCCTCCATTACCTACGGCAATAACCGCCAATATTTGTTTCTTTGCAAAAAGATTGTCTAACACTGAAGTCCAAGAATGGACTTCATCATCGCTGATAGGCAATTCAGGGCCTAAACTTAGATTGATAAAATCATAATCATGTGTTTCCAGAATTTCCTCAATTCGATTCAATACATCATAGAGTTCAAATGAATTTTGACCGTTTGAATCATCAATAACCCGATAGTGATCAATCATGCAATATGGCCTCGGAAGCGGTGCATCAGGGTCAATATGGCCGAACAATGCTGCAGAAGACACAGCGACTCCATGGGACAAGTAATCCTCGGTGGCTGGCATCATATTTGTCCATTCATATGGAACGATCCATCTTGTTAGAGGGTGGGATTCCGGAATTCCCGCGTCAAAAATCGCAGTTCTTACGTTATTCGAAAGAGGCGGTCCATTTGGAATGCTGGGTGAATTTGACGTTTCCGCAGGCGGTAGGTGAATTGGGTTCAGTGTGCGCAGCCTCGGCATTTGGCGTAGAGTCCGGACCCCTGAAAATATCGCAATTGAAATGAGAGATTCTACAGGGGCATCAAGTTCAAGAAAACACAACCCCTCAACAAAAAAACGACGACCTAAATTCGCGTCCACACCGCAGGCCTCAAGATGAAATTGAAAATCCGCAAGCAGTTCGATTCCATTTTCTGGCGCATGGAGGACAATTTCCATTACGCCCCGCCCGGACTTGGGAAAATTTCCTTTCAATTTTTTTTGTGGATCAGGTGCCGAAATCTCTTCAAGCGTGATCAACATTTTATACGCCGAATTGTTTGGGCGCCAATCCGGCAAGGATTGACTCCAGTTTATGAGTGACGAGCGCCGCCCACGCGCAAACATCTCAGTCGTGAGGATCTCTGCAGGAATTCTTCCCCTTGAGCGCTTGTTGGGTGTAATTTTTTTGGACACGCTCCCAACGACATCAACTCCCACCTTTGTCAGAAGTTCGTTCGGGAAGTAAGATTTGGCGATGTATTCCGGATTCAGAGTCAGAGAAATTACCGCTTCGTCCCGAGGACACGCACTGGGCGGGAGACCGTTGATTTTTTCAACCGCCTGCTCCAACATCGGGGTCAAACGACGTTGAGCCTCTTCGAAAGTGTACGGGTGATCCTTCGGTCCTCCGCCGCTTCGTACAACCACATCGGTTATCAGTCTCTCCCCCTTGCCGAGAAGAATATTTTTTCGGGGCGTCCTCATGTCCTTGAATCCGTATTTTCATCTGATGAGAGATGCGAACGCATGGCGCTGTATGATACGCCTGTCAATTCTCGCACCTTATTCTTCGCGAGCATATCATTCTCCGTTAGAATAGCGGCGATATTGGTTCGTTCGCACTTTGATAAATCGTCCACTGGAATCATACAGGAAATGTAGTGTTCCAATCCTTTGCCGTTGAGAACCGCCGATCTTCGCGCCAAATTGAATTCGCGTTCTATGTCGTTGTATGAATGTCCAACGAGTGATACCGAAAGGACGTCTATCCATTTTGACATATCTGGTTCAATGTCATTAAATAATTTTTCCAAGTAGGCATGAATACCCTTTTTTGTTGGAATATTGAATTTCACCGGTTGTTCGAAACGCCTCCAGATGGCGGGATCAAGCAATTCCGAATGATTGGTCGCAGCGATCAGAAGCCCGGTGGACGGCCAGTCGTCGAGTTGCTGAAGCAAAACCGTGACCAAGCGTTTAAGTTCTCCGATCTCTGCGGAATCGTCCCTGCGCTTCGCGATTGCGTCGAATTCGTCGATTAGCAGAACGCAGTCGACCGATTTCGCGTGGTCAAGCACATGCCGTAGGTTGGATCCGGTTCGACCGAGATAGCTGCTCATCACGGTGGAAAGATCGAGAATCATGAGCGGAACACCTAGTTCCCGGGCCACCCAGCGGGCGCCAAGAGTTTTTCCCACGCCGGGAGGCCCCGTGAACAGAGCGGTGCGCGTGGGCTCCAGTCCGGCGTTCAGGAGATCTCCGATCCTCTTCCGTTCCATGACTAACCGCGAAAGGATCTCCCAAACGTCGAGGTCGTACACGGGTTCCAAGGGAAGGTGGGGATGTTCCTCGACCCGCAACAGGTCTACACGCGTATCGGCGTTCGTCGGTATCGCGGCCTCCGACACCCGCCGCAGAGGGTGCGACTTGGTGGTGTTATTCCGAAGCAGCTCGATTAGTGTCCTCGACAGATTATCGTCGGTTGTTCGACGCCGCTTTGCGATCCTGTGTATGAAAGCTTGAATATCCTGCGGGCGTTCGGAGAGAGCGGTCTTCGCGAGACCAACGAAGTCGTCCTTCAGTTCCTGGATCGCCTGTTGGACGTCCTCCTTCGGCGAGCGTGGTTGCGCGCGCTCCATGATGCGGTGCTCCGCAAGGCGGTCGGATTGCTTCTTCGTCGTACGAACGGATGTACCTTGGCGGACCGAGGATATTCGTTCCCGAAAGGCATCAGTCCCCGCTCTATCGTCGGCGTGGTGTGACGGTGTTGATGTAGTCTTTGACGGTTGGCGCATTGATTCTTCGGTCGGTTGTAACGTTGGGAGGAGATTCCTCCATGATCGGACACCTGTCAACACCAAATTCGCAACGATACCAAAAATTCCGCCGCCGGGTCCGAAAACTCATCGAGGTAGGCATCAAGCGAAGATGGCGACCGGCCTTGGTACACGGAATCTGCGTGGCCGACGGTAAGTGGACCCCGTGGACGCGACGCCCGCGATTCGGATGGCGGAGGGAGACTCCGGGTCCGGGGATAACGGTCTCGAACGCGCCGGGACTGGCTGAAATTGTGTCGTCTGGTCGGGGAACGGGTTGCGCCGGGGCTTCCCCGGCGCTTCACTCAGCGGACGGAACGAGGTGCGGAGATGATCGAGGAACCAGCCAAACTGACAATCAAACGGCCCTCGCGCCGTCCCGCTGCGGAGCATCTCGCGGCGTTCAAGGACGCACCGACGGGATTCGTGGTGGATGCGATGATGGGGGCCGGCGCCATGTCGGCGGAGGTTGCTCCGATCGACTTGGGACTTGGACGCGCAAAGGTGGCGGGACCAGCGGTAACGGCCGGGAACGGCCCCGCCGACATCCTCGCCACGTTGGCCGCGCTGGCCTTCATCCAACCGGGCGACGTGTTGGTGGTGGCGACGGGCGGACATAGGGGATGCGCCGCGGCGGGTGACCGGGTGTGCGGCATGGCGCGGAATTGCGGCGCGGTCGCCCTTGTGACCGATGGAATGGTGAGGGACCATGCGGGCCTCGTGGATGTGGGCATGCCCGTCTGGGCGGTCGGGGTGACGCCCGCCTCGCCGTTCACCACGGGACCGGGCACGGTGGGATTGCCCGTCACCGTCGCTGGACAGCGCGTGGAGGCGGGCGACATGGTCGTGGCCGACGGCGACGGGGTTGTGGTGGTGCCGTTCGACATGGTGCCGACCGTGGCGGACCGCCTGTCGGCGGTGGCAGAACTCGAACACGCGCTCGATGCCGAGGTCGCCGGGGGGCTGAAAGTTCCGGAGTCAATTCGGGAATTGCTGGATGGCGGGGATGTGACATATGTGGAGTGAGTTGATGGGGGGTGCCGCGCGCGGTGGTCTCCAGCGTGGCGGATCGTCTCGGCCAAAATCATGCGCCCCGCCGATTTGATCATCACGATTATGTGAAGCCGCCGCGGCTCGGCGCGCGAAACCGTCCGTCCCGGACGACCGCCGGAGAGCCGTCACCCTTCCCGGCCCGGATGCCCGGAAAGGGTGGTGCGCGCTCTTCTCGGATGGATGCGCTCGCGTTTGTGGAGGCGATGCCGGCCTTGACCGGCGAAATGTACGATCCTGCGGACGATCACCATCTTACCGAATCGAGGGGTGTTCGCCATCAAGAGGGTGCCGCGCGGACGCCGCCACGCTTTGGATGCGGCACCCCGGTGGTGGTTGGCCTTGGCCATCCGGGCCGCCGCGCATATATGAGGATGAAATTCGGTTTGGAAAGGAACT
>JANQKA010000529.1 GCA_028281405.1 Hasllibacter sp.
CTCGCCCGGTTGGCCGCCGTGACGGACGGGGCGTAGGCGTTCCGCGGGGACGTCGACGCCCGTCGGGAGAAGGCCCCTCGGAGGAGGCCTTGCCGGAGATCGGGGGAGGAATGGCGCGCGCGTGGTCGGAGCGCGGGCCGCGACCGGAATCGGCGGAATAACGGGACCATCCGGAGGGTTGGCGCGCGCGTGGGCGGAGCGGCCACAACCGGAATCGGCGGAAAACCGGAACCATCCGGAGGACCGACGCGCGCGTGGGCGGAGCGGGACGGTGACCGGGTTTCCTCCCCGTGTGGATGCGACGCGCGGAGGGTGGCGGTCGATTCGCGAATCACTTTGGAGGCCGCGGTCGAAGGGCCGGCGCGGATGCGCGCCGGTGGGATTCCGGCATTCCGCGACTCAGGGCGGCGACGGATTTCCACCGGAGGCCGCCGCGCCGAACGCCGGGATGATCCCGCGGCGGCCAGGATTGGCCCGCGCGGCTCCGTCACCTCGAACGGCGGGAGACGTGGGCGAATCACGGGGATCCGCGGGGGAATCTCAGCCGCCGTGGTCCGAGTGGCCGTCCGGTCCCGCGCGATCCTCCACCGGGAACAGGATTTCGACTTCGCCCGCTTTTTCGAAGGTCAGCGTGATGGAAACCTCGTCGCCGACCTTCATGGGCGGGTCCACTCCGATCAACATCACATGCAGCCCGCCGGGCTCGAACACGACCTCCGTGCCGGCGGGAATCTCGATCCTGTCCCGCCTCGTCATGCGGACGACGCCGGCGTCGTCTTCCAAGCTTTCGTGGAGTTCGATCCCGAACGCCGCTTCGACGCCGATTATCGCGTCGCCGCGGGGGGCGGCGACGGTCATGTAGCCCGCTCCCATCCGGCCCCCCCGGGGCGAGGGAAGGACGCGGGCGTCGTGGATGGACACGCCGTACTCGAAGAGCGGATCCGCCACGGGGGACGCGTAGGCGACCGCGGAGGCGGAAAGGGAGAGAATTCCGGCGGCGGCCACGCGCGCCCAAGCCGATGTTCCGCGGCGTCCGGGGCGCGCGCGGGACGCGCCGTCAACGCGACCCGTCGCGGACGAGGACCGTCCAGCCCGGTCCGCGGCCCGATCACGCCCGCCCGTCCCCGAAGAAACTCGGACGGATGATGATTCGGAATCCGCCGTGTGGTCCCTCGGGGATTTCCCGCGGCGGACCCGCTCCGGGGAAACGCAGTCCGGCGGCGGTCCGGCGGCATGGGGGGCCGGGGTCCGGGGAGGATCCGGCGCGGTGGGTGGAAAACGCGAGAAGATGGTCATGGCGGTCAATTCGGCGGGTCCGGGCGGGACGGCAAGGGGCAGCCCGGCGAATTGGGCGTGAACACAACGACGGTTGACGAAAATGTTCGGCGTCCTTCAGCGATTCGCGTTGACCTTCACGCGTCCCGCTCAACCGATTCGATAAAATCCGCCGACGCCCATTTCCGCCGCGGACGGCGGTGGGGTTCAGGGCGGGGCGCCGACGGCGCGCCCGGCGCCATCGGGCTTGGGCAGGGCCGCGTGGGCCGCGGACAC
>JANQKA010000533.1 GCA_028281405.1 Hasllibacter sp.
CGTCAAATTTTACTGGAAATTTTCAGATCGGACCAAGGGTCGACGAGCGATGCGATTCCCTCGTCAACCTTGCACGATGGCAATTCTCCCGCCCTCCCATGGAGTTAGCCGCGAACGCGGCTCAACGATATTGCCTCTTCAACGTCATCCGCTCCATTGAGCGGCCAGCTCCGCCGGAGAACCACTCCGGGAGGGCATTCAGCGTGTTCACGAAGCGCATCCGTTCCATCGTGTCGCACCTCGCTGCCCGCAGGCGCGGGGCACCGAACACGAGCGCGAGGCCCTTCGCCCCCGATACCGCGATGTTGACGCGGTTGATGGAGAACGGGAACTCCATCGCCCGCGCCATCTCGTCGGTCGAAGACGCCGACATCGAGATCTGGCAAACCGGGGCCTCCTGTCCTTGGAATTTGTCCGCCGTTCCGACGCGCACGCCGACGGGCGGGCCATCGCGCAAGCATTCACCTACAAGTTGTTGCGTGCATCGACGATGATGCCAAACATACGAAGTCCGCAGATTCCGTCATCGTCCGTCCCCCCGTAGCCGAGCAGGTCGGTCACGACCGCTCCGACCGCCTCGACCTTCTCGGTTGACACCAGAACGTTGCAGGCGTGCTGCACCGGAACCCGAACAGCCCGTCTTCGGGGAACGCCGCGCCAGTCACCGCTTGGGAGGCCGTGTCGGGGTGACTGGACAGTTCGCCCCCGTAAACCCGGATTGACACGAATTCGCAAACCGCCGGGTGCATCACCCGCGAAACCGGCAGGAAAATGCTCCAGTTCCGGCGGCACCGCCTCGCAGCCGGCGAGCATCCAATCCAAGCAAGAAAAATGGCCGGCTCGGGATGCAAGCCATGGATGACTTGGACAACCGGCGTTGACCGCCCACCGGAACGGTCTCGCAGTTCCATGTGTAATGCATCCCCCCGTTGCTGACGACGGAAAATCCGGGGCGTGGCCGTCATCGGTCTTGCGTCATCCCCGTCACCACCGTCTAGATATCCGGAGCATTGCGCCACCCGTCCTCGACTTTCCCCGTCCTCAAATTTATCTGAGGCAAACCGGTGTCAGGGGGTGTGTGAGGCAGATTCCGCTCCACGGCGGACCTCAGAACCCTGACAGCCTCGGCGAAGGCTTCTTCCCAAGTCGCTTTCGGCCCGGGAGAGACGCTGATCTTCCGCAGGTCGAATCCACGCTCTTCCAGAAAAGCGATGGACTCATTCAATTCTTGTTCTTCCTTGGTCATCCCGCGCCCCCTTGTTGTCATGTCCAACCACGTCGGGCCTTCCGACGTCGCTTCACGCTCGATTGTATGTTCTCGCCTTACCCAGTCCCGCTCAACAACGGTCATACGCCTCCGTGCGTCAACATAACCGCTCCCGCCGCCTTTGGCAACGGTTCGAGGTGCCGACTCCGCCACGAGGCCAACAGCATCACCGCAGCGGAAACCCGAGCGGCACCCGAATCACCTTACTTCAAGCATGATTCGCCCTCCCATGCAAGAGCCGCACCAAAGTCGGTGATTACAAAATTTATGAACGGTTGTGACATGCAAGGGGTTGGGACAACTTCAACCGTCAAATTTTGCCAGGAATCTGCAGATCGAACCAAGGGTCGACGAGCGACGCGATGCCATCACCAACCTTGCACGATGGCAATTCTCCCGCCCTCCCATGGAGTTAGCCGCATAAGCGGCCCAACGATGTTGCCACTTCGACGTACTTCGCTCCACTGAGCGGTCCGGTTCCGCCGGGGCACCACTCCGGGAGGAATTCAGCGTATTCACGAGCCGCATCCGTTCCATCGTGTCGCACCTCGCTACCCGCAGGCGCGGGGCACCGAACGCGAGCGCGAGGGCCTTCGCCCACAAATCCGCGACGTTGACGCGGTTGATGGAGAACAGGAACTCCATCCCCCACGCCATCTCGTCGACCAAAGTCGCCGTCATCGAGATAAAGCAAACCGGAGCCTCCCGTCCTTGGAATTTGCCCACCGTTCCAACGAGTGCGCCGTCGGGCGGTCCTCCGCTCAATACGTTCACCTGCGCGTTGTAGGAAGCAACGACGATGATTTCGGACTTGCGCATTCCGCTGCATCCGTCCTAGTCGGTCCACCCGCCGCCGAGCAGGTCGGTCACGGCCACTCCGACCGCCCCGATCTCCTCGGTTGACACCTAAGCGTTGCCGGCCTGCGGCACCGTAACCCAGAAAGCCACGGCTTCGGGGAACGCCGCGCCAGTCACCGCTTGGGAGGCTGTGTCGGGGTGGCTGGACAGTTCGCTCCCGTAAACCCGGGTTGACACGAATTCGCAGACCGAGGGGAGCATCCGCCGCGAAATCGGCAGGAAAATGCCCCGCTCCGACGGCACCGCCCCGCAGCCGACGAACATCCATTCCAAGCAGGAAAGATTTGCCTGCTCGGGACGCACGCCTTAAATGACTTGGGCAACCGGCGTTGACCGCCCACCGGAACGGTCTCGCAGTTCCATGTGTTTTGCATCCCCCCCGCCGCCGATGGCGGAAATCCGGAGCGTGACCGTCTGGCCCCCCGTCATCCCTGTCGCCACCGTCTATAGATCCGGAGCATTGCGCCAACCGTCCTCCACCTTCCCCGTCCTCAAATTTATCTGAGGCAAACCGGTGTCAGGGGGGGTGTGAGGCAGATTCCGCTCGACGGCGGACCTCAGAACCCTGACCGCCTCGGCAAAGGCCTCCGCCTGGGTCGCTTTCGGACCGGGAGAGATGCTGATTTTCCTCAGGTCGAAACCGCGCTCCACCAGAAAAGCGATGGACTCCTTCAATTCTTGTTCTTCCTTGGTCATCCCTCGCCCCCTTGCTGTCACGTCCAACAACGTCGGGCACTTCCGACGGTGCCTCACGTTCAATTGTTTGTTCTCGCCTTACTCAGTCCCGCCCTGCAGCGGGTATGCGACTCCGTGCGCCACCATAACCGCTCCCACCGCCTTTGGCAACAGTTCGCCGTGGCGATTCCGCCACGACGCCAGCAGAACTACCGTGGCGGAAACCCGGGCAACGCCCGAATCACCTTGCTTTGGGCATGATTCGCCCTTTTGTGCAAATGCCGCACCAGAGTTGGTGATCGTAAATCTTATATGGCCGAGACATGAAATGAGGAGGAGTGACGAAAACGTCAAATTTTCCGGGTAATTTGCAGATCGGGCAAAGGGTCGAAAAGCGTCGCGATGCCCTCGCCAACCTTGCAAGATGGCAATTTTCCCGCCCTCCAACGAAGTTAGCCGCGTCCGCGGCCCAACAATGTTGCCTTTTCGACGACATCCGCTCCACTGAGCGACCCGGTTCCGCCGGGGGCCCACTCCGGGAGGGCGCACAGCGTGTTCACGAGCCGCATCCGTTCTATGGTCTCGCACTTCGCCACCCGCAAGCGCGGGGCGCCGAACACGATAGCGAGGCCCTTCGCCCTCGAAAGCGCGACGTTGACGCGGTTGATGGAAAACAGGAACTCAATCCCCCGCGCCATCTCGTCGGCCGAAGACGCCGTCATCGAGATCAGGCAAACCGGAGCCTCCTGCCCTTGGAATTTGTCCACCGTTCCGACGCGCACCCCATCGGGCAGACCTTCGCGCAAAGCGTTCACCTGCGCGTTGTATGGCGCAACGACGATGATGTCGGACAAGCGCATTCCGCGGCTTCCATCCTTGTCCGTCCAACCGCCGCCAAGCAGGTCGGTCACGGCCACTCCGACCGCCCCGACCTCCTCGGCTGACACCTGAGCGTTGCCGGCGTGCGGCACCGGAACCCAGAACGCCCCGGCTTCGGGGAACGCCGCGCCCGTCACCGCTTGGGAGGCCGTGTCGGGGTGGCTGGACAGTTCGCCCCCGTAAACCCGGGTTGACACGAATTCGCAGACCGCGGGGTGCATCCGCCGCGAAACCGGCAGAAAAATGCCCCGTTCCGGCGGCACCGCCTCGCAACCGGCGAGCATCCATTCCAGGCAGGAAAGATAGGCCGGTTCGGGATGCGCTCCCTGGATGACTTGGGGCAACTGGCGTTGATCCCCCACCAGAACGATGTTGCGCGCCGCCCGCCCCATGGCGACCATGTTCGCGAGGCCGACCTGTCCCGCCTCGTCCACGAAAAGCCAATCCAGAGATTCCACGTTCTCCGGGCGGGAGAAAAAGAAGGCGGTGCCGCCCACGATGTCGGCCTCCGACAACGCGGGATCGTCGTTCGTCCCGGTTCGAATCACCGCGTCGAACTCTTCCGGGTATCCGTCGTCGCGGTCGATCTTGTGGACGATTTGGACGCCATTCCTCCGTTTGGACGTCGTGGATTCATCCAATGCCTCCACGCAACCCACGAGTACGTTGCGGATCGCCTCGTGGCTGTTCGACGTCACCCCGACCCGATGCCCTCCGTTCACCAGCGACAGGATCGCCCGCGCGGAAACGTAGGTCTTGCCGGTGCCGGGCGGCC
>JANQKA010000565.1 GCA_028281405.1 Hasllibacter sp.
ACGCGCGCCGGTTGGCGGAATCGCCGGCCGGGCGACTTTCCCGCGGCCCCGCGGCCGGAGATTCCAAACCCCCGCCACGGGTTCGCATGTCCGCGCGTCGCACGCGGAATCCAAGCGTGTCGGGGATGTCACGCCCGACGACCCCGCGTTGGCGCGGCGCGCGCGTGATCCGGAATTGCGGACGGCGTTCGTTCGCGACGCCGATGTCGCGCGTCGAATCCCCGTGCCGTTCCTTCGCCGCCGCGCGGACAAGGCCCGGCGCCGAGGCGGATGAAACCGCCCGCGCCCCGGAGCGGACGAACATGGCAAATCCACGCGGCGCCCCGGGCACCGAAATCCCCGAACGGAATCCCGCCGTTCCATCCGGATGAAATCCGCCGTAGCCTCCGCTTCCGAGACCCCGCCCGCACCACCGGAAACCCCATGACCAACCCGATGTCGAGCCTTCTGGAGCCCGGAATGCTGGTGCGCCACCCGACCGAACCCGATTGGGGCGTCGGACAGGTTCAATCCAACATCGGCGGGCGCGTCACGGTGAATTTCCAGCACCGCGGAAAGGTGGTCGTCGAAACCTCCCAAGTCGCCTTGGACCCCGTTCCGGACGGTTGAACCGCCCCGTCGGCGTCGATGCCCCATCCGGAGCCTCCGCGGTGGAATCGCCACGGAAGCCCAGCCCCACCAAGAGCCGCCCCGCCCGCGTTTCCATCCGGGCGGAAATGCCATATGCGGCGGCCATACAACGAGCAGGAAACATGTCGCCGGACGAACCCCATTTCCATGTCGGACTCGCCATGACGGAGGCCGACCTCATGGGAGCCCACCGCCTGCGGTACCGCGTTTTCGTGGAGGAGCTCGGCGGCGACGGGGATTCGGTGGATCACGAACAACGGTTCGAGATCGACGGGTTCGACGAATTCGCGGAACACCTTGTGCTGATCGACGACCGCAGGGACGCCGGAAGCTTCGACCACGTGGTCGGCGTTTACCGATTGATGGACCGCGGCGGAGCCGAAAAGGCTGGCCGGTTCTACTCGGCGGGCGAATACGACCTCTCGCCGCTTCTCGACTCGGGGCGCCCTCTTCTCGAACTCGGGAGATCCTGCGTCCACGCGGACTACAGGGGAGGCACCGCGATGTACCTGCTTTGGAGCGCGTTGGCCGACCAGGTGAGCGAGCGGGGAGTGGAGGTCATGTTCGGCGTCGCCAGTTTCCACGGAACCGATCCGGACGCTCTGGCCGAGCCGTTGTCCGCTTTGCACCACCGCCATCTCGCGCCGGAGGATCTGCGCGTGAAGGCGATTGGTCCAACGGCCCGGTCGATGGACATGATTCCCGAAGAGCGGATCGACCGCCGGGCCGCGATGCGGGCGATCCCCGCCCTCATCAAAGCCTACCTCCGGCTTGGGGGCACGGTGGGCGAGGGTGCGTGGATCGACCACGACTTCAACACCACCGACGTTTGCCTCGTCATGGACACCGCGCGCCTGACCGCGAGGCGGAACCTCTACACGGCGGGGCCATGAGCGGCGCATGGACCTGGGAGGGTGATCCGCCGCCTCCGTTGCCGCGCCCGGGCGCGGCCGGTTGGGCCAGGATCGCGGTCAGGGGAACGGCCCTGGCCGGACTGACATTCGGCTGCCTCGCCCTGCTGCTGCTGCTGCGCCTTCTCGAACGCCCGCTGTTCGGGCCGCGGCGGCCCGCGACCCCGCAGATCACCCGCTTCGTCTGCCGCAACGCGTTCCGCATCCTCGGCATAGAATACAGGGTGACCGGGTGTCCCATGGCGCCACCGGGAGCGATGGTGGCCAACCATTCCAGTTGGCTGGACATCTTCGCGCTGAACGCGCCCGCTTCGATTTACTTCGTCTCCAAGTCCGAGGTCAGGAATTGGCCGGGAATCGGATGGTTGGCGCGCGCGACCGGAACGGTGTTCATCGCCCGCGACCGGGGACGGGCCAGACTCCACCGCGACACGATCCGCGACCGGCTGCGCGCGGATCATCTTCTGCTGTTTTTTCCCGAGGGCACGAGCACGGATGGCCGCAGGGTGCTTGATTTCCGCCCGACCCTGTTCGACGCCTTCTACGACGGCGGCGCACCGGACGCCCTCGTTCAACCGGTTCTCGCCTTCTACGCCGGGCCCGCGGGCGCCGACCCGAGGTTCTACGGCTGGTGGGGAGACACGGGCTTCGGCGAACATCTGCTCGCGGTTTTGGCCGCGCCGCGCCAAGGCGGAGTCCACATCCGCTACCTTTCCCCCTTGCGGGCCGCGTCCTTCGACGGGCGGAAGTCATTGGCCAAAGCCGCCGAGAACGCGATCCGTGCCGCGTTGGACGACGAAATCGCGGCGGAGCGGGCCCGGCGGTCCTGACCGCGACCGGAATTTTCCCCGCCGCGCTCCG
>JANQKA010000614.1 GCA_028281405.1 Hasllibacter sp.
ACTCAAAGGCCGCGACGGGGCCGGTCACCGGGCATCGGCGCATAGTCCGCGGTGGCGCGGGTTCGGGAAGCGCCGCGTCACCACGGACGAGGTCGCGGCCTATTGACATCCAGGGGCGAACCCGTCATGCCCCACACCGGGGCGGCGGTTCCCGGCAAATCATCTCCGGATCGCGAAAGGCCGGACCATGGCGCACACAACCCGCGAGAACGAAGCCCGGAACCATGCCGCGACATCCGGATCCGGGCGTCGCGGGAAATCCCAACCGAAGGAACAGAACAACAGGCGCGGCCATCCCAAAGTATGCGCGCTGCCTCCGCGGGACTTTCTGATCGAGTCCTACATCCTGGATCCCGACGAGGGAATACCGCGCCTTCGC
Source organism: Hasllibacter sp. (assembly GCA_028281405.1). Lineage (GTDB taxonomy): Bacteria > Pseudomonadota > Alphaproteobacteria > Rhodobacterales > Rhodobacteraceae > JANQKA01. The sequence continues at coordinate 380 of JANQKA010000614.1, forward strand.
GTCGACCGGCTCGACATCAAGGGGAGACGGACCGCCTTCCGCGCCGGGATGGAGGCGGGTTGCGTGCAGGCCGATGGCACCCGTCTGATGTCCCTGTCGGACCACGATCTGAGGATTCTGTATCAGTTCAGGTTCGCCCGGGCGGCGTGGCTGATGTATTTCGGAGAGGATCCCGGGGATTTTGAAGTCGTGCCCCGGAACGGCAGGACGTGGGACACGCGGGCGGCGAATCTCGTCCTGCTGTCCAAGGAATTGCGGATGCTGCGTTCCGCCACCAACGACGTGTCGGGAGAGTCCGTGTCACGGAGCGACAACGGAAGGTTCTTCGCGCGAATCACACTGGGTCGGAAGTTGGAGTATATCGGGACCTTCGACACCTGGGAAGAGGCCCGCGCGGCCTATGGGGCCGCCCGCGACAAGCATCCGGATTGGCGGAAACTACAGAAAATCCTGAATGCCCCTCCCCGCCGGCCCCTCGACGATCTCGACAAACGGCCGCCTTCATAGAGACGACAAGCCGCTCCGGAGTGAACGCGAGGGATGCGGCACATTCGGCGGGATGCCGGCTCACTCGACGATCTCGTAGACTTCGCCGATGGCCCCGACGATGGAAACGAACACATGGTCCTTCACCCGCTGAGCCGGCGGGAGGTCGCCGTATGGGAACGGGCACGGATGGGTTTTGGCGTCGGAGTCCTTCGTGGCCCCGTGGGACCAACCGTCCGCCTTCTTGTCATCCATCCATTTCCGGTGGCATTCCTCCGGGGCGCGGCCGGGATTCAGAACAATGTCGGTCACGCCCGACATGGCGCTCTTCTTCAGCCAGTCGGGGGCTTCCGCCCATCCCGGCTGGCTCAGGTCGCCGCGGGCCGCGCACGGCGCCCGGTTCGCTTCATGACGGACGCGGGCGACGCTCGCGGAGTCGATGATCGGTTTGTGGGGTTTCGTCATGGACCATCCAACGTTGTTGATTCGTCTCGATCGCCGGAATATGCCCGCCATTGGCCGGCCATGTCCGTAATCGCCCGATATAATCAGCGCCTTGATTTCCGGGCTGGAACGGATGAGGACACGATGTTGGATGGAACGATTCTGGCGAACGCCCCGTAGTTCGCGATTCCCTCGTAATTCGTGCCCTTGACCGCATCCATTCCGCGCCTGATCTCGAGTTCAATGGGTTTCATGCCCGCGTCCACCTCCCGCAGAACCTCGTTGATCTCCCGCTGAACTTTCGGTTTGATCCAAACCTGGGTCTGACTTTTCAAGTGCAACACCTCCAGGGTGGACGGCAGAACCGTCCCGCCCACGCGGGCGGGCGTGTGCAGCAGATAATCGCATGAAACGTCGTAACGCCGCAGAAACGCCACGCCGGCGGACTTCTCGCCGATTTCAATCAGGCGGTCGAGGAACCGCCGCGCGCCGCGGGGCGCGGGAACACCCTTTTCGCGCGTGTGGGGCGGGGAATGGCGCATCGGGCTGAACCGGCCATTCGACGTCAGTTCCCTCATCGCGAACGCGAACCCGGTGATGTCGCGCATCTCCGAGCGGATGCGGTCGTGATCCCATCCATCGAAGCCATCCGGCCCCACCAGGGCGATCCTGTCCCCATACCAGCGTCCGGGCATCCTGATCGGGCCAATATCCCCAATATCGCCGGACTCCCGGTGCCATCGGGGATGAATCGACATGAGCGCCATCATGGCGGTCCCGAATGAATAGGTCGAAACATCCCTGACGCCATGCTCGCCGAGAGAGGCGCAATCGAGATACTCCAGACGGTCGAGGGACACCCACATGGCCGGCCCGGCGTTGGGAACGCCCCCCAGGATCACCAATGGCCCGGGATGGGGTGGCGGCGGCGGTTCGTACGGGACGGGATAGACACGACCCGCCGCATCGTAAAGACTCTCGAGATGGGGGCGCGCGCGTCCATACGGCACGCCCATGCCGGGGTTGTCCCCGTTCTCCATGCAATCGCCCGCCGCCAGGATTTTCCGGCCGGCGACGCGCCCTTCCCCGATGCCATTGAATCCCGCCGCGCAGGCAAGCGTCAGGATCGTCGCGGCGGTGGACGAATACACCGTGTCCATCGCCCGGACCTGGTCCGTCTCCAGTATTTCAACGTCGAATTTGCTCCCCGCCTTCGCGAACGCCCTGATTTGATGGTATTGTCCCATTGATTACTCCTTGAGTTCCAATTCGACTCCTGGCCACTCACGCCCCATCAATGCCGCAACGGATGGGCGGCCCCGTCGAATCACCCTTCCGACCTTCCGTCCTTCAAAACAACCGTCAACGCATCCCCGATCTCAAGGGCGGCGAACACATCCTCGAGAATCCGAAACACGTCCCGGCCGCTGAAATTAACCTCGACGAACCAACCCTCGCCAACCGGATGGGATCTGTTCAAAGATGATTCGTCCTTGGTCAGGCGCAGTTTCGCTCCCAAGCCCGTGCCATGGAAGCGATCGGGGAATTCCCTCAACAGCCAGGACGTGACCTCGCGGTGCAGGCTTCTGAAATTCCTCACATCCAGATCATTCCCCATGAGTCTCGCGGCCACCACGGTCATGTCCGTGGGATCAAACCCTTCGGATATCGAAACCTCGATATTGCCGCCTCCCCTTCCCGGACGCGGCGGCGACGGCCAAATGTCGAGTATCCTATTGGTGATCTTGGCGCAACGCGCATCGAGCGCGACAGGATCCCAGCGGTCGATCTTCGCCAGTCCGCGGTTCAGCCAGAGGCGGCTGTAACGATACCCCTGCTCCCCGCCATTCTCGTTCATGTCACGCTTGGCGGTGAAACCGCGGTTCGACAACGCGCCGTTGTTTCCCGACAGGGTCAGGTTGCCGATGGTGTCCACGCGGCTTTCCATCAGGCGGAATTCCTCTTCGGTGAGATCATCCGACCACTCCTTCCCGGGATTGCGGGGGAACACATGCTCGAAGGTCACCGCGGAATCCATCACATCGACAACCTCATTGTTTCCGTGGTTCTCGATTCGATGGAAGATGAAATTCCGCATGTTCCGATCATTGACATCCAATGTCTTCAAACTCGCTCTCATTTCGGAATCTGTCGGGAATTTGTCCACGCCCCTCCGCGCCATGAAGTCGTTCTCCACGAACGCGACGTAATCACCATCGGCCATGCCTCCGTTTTCCTTTGACAACCTGCCGCACATGGCCGCGAACACCCGGTTCATCGCGCTGCTTTGCAATCCAACGAAGAACCGTCGCGCGACATAGGATTCCACCATCCCCAGGATTTTTTCGACATCCGCGTCCTCGATCCGGCCCGCGACGCGGTCGAGCAGCACGCGCATGACGAATGGGGAATAAACATTGTTTGGAATCATTTTCAGGTTCTCCAGCCGCGACGCCACGGAAGCGGCAGCCGCGGAGGACGGATTGATCAGCATGGAATACACCCGCGCCGCATCCAACAATTC
>JANQKA010000638.1 GCA_028281405.1 Hasllibacter sp.
CCGGATCGGCTCCGGGCGCGGGCGCGACGCCGTGGAATCCGTGCCCGGCGCGGAGTGATGTTCCGTGCCGGCGCATCGGGTCCGCGAAGCGACCGCCGGATGATTCGGCGATTCGAAACTTGTGTCCCAACTTCTCCGAATCGGATGTTCCCGGATCGGCTCCGTGCGCGGGCCGGCCGTCCGCGGCATTGAGGCGGCCACATGATTCGGCGATCCGGAACGTGGACCGCGGCGTCCCCGATTCGGGCGCTTCCGGATCGGCTCCGGGCGCGGGCGCGACGCCCCGGATTCCGCGCCGGCGCATCGGGTCCGCGAAGCGACCGCCGGATGATTCGGCGATTCGGAACTTGTAGCCGAACGCCTCCGAATCGGATGTTCCCGAATCGGCTCCGGGCGCGTGCCGGCCGTCGGAGGTTTGGAGGCGGCCGCGCGATTCGGCGATTCGGAACACGGGGCCCGAAGTCCTCGATTCGGAAACATCCGATTCGGTCGAGGGCATTCGCGCGGTTCGGCCGTTACGGCTCCCGGCGCGGGCCGCGCGCCGGGCACCCTTGGCGCGCGAGGGGAAGGGGAGGCCGACCGGCATGCGAAGCGCGAGCGATCCCGGCGTCGGCGCGATTCCGCGTTCGCGATGGCCGTGGCCGGAGAAGGAACCGCCCGCGGGGGAACCGGCGACCTCACCCAACGCCGTAAATCCCCAAGAGCCGCCGCATGCGGGCGACGGCCATTTCCGGATCCCGGAGCAGGCCGTTCGCGTCGGCCATTTTGAAGCAGTCCACGAAATAGGGCAGCGGGCGCATGGCCTGGGCGCCGCCGGGCATGACGAAGTGATCCTGATGTCCGTTTAGCCAGGCCAGGAACACCACCCCGGTTTTGTAATGCATCGTCGGCGCCCGGAATATCAGCCGGGCGAGGGGCACGGTGGGGTCGAGGATGGCGCGGAATCCCTCCGCGTCGCCGTCGCCCAGCCTCCCGACCGCCCCGCCCACGGCGGCGGCGAGCGGGTCGAAGATGCCGAGAAGCGCGTCGGAATGTCCTTCGCCGTCGCCTTGGATGAGTTCTGGATAGTTGAAGTCGTCCCCGGTGTACATCCTGACGCCGGACGGCAGGCGGCGGCGCATCGCGATCTCCTTCTCCTTGTCGAGGAGGGAGATCTTGATTCCATCAATCTTGACCGCGTTCCGGGAGATCGCCTCGAGCGCGGTTTCCATGGCCGGCCCGAAGGAGTCGGCCCCCCAGTACCCGGCGAGCGCGGGGTCGAACATTTCTCCCAGCCAGTGAAGGATGACGGGCCTTTCGCAGGCATCGAGGACGCCGTCGTAGACGGAGATGTAATCGTCCGGTCCCCGGGCCACCCTGGCCAGGGCCCGGCTGGCCATCAGAATGACGCGTCCACCGACTTTCTGGACCGCGTCGACCTGTTCGAGATAGGCGCGCCGGACGTCGTCGGGGCCGCGGGCGTCCGCCGGCTCCAACTGGTCGGTTCCGCAACCGTTGAACACCAGCGCGTCGGGCAATTCCGAACGGGTGCGCCTGATCAGTTCCAGGGCTCCGGGCCAATCGAGGCCCATTCCCCGCTGCGCCGTGTCCATGGCCTCGGCGATACCCAGTCCAAGGTCCGCCAGATAACGTCGGAAAGCGAGCGTGGCCTCCCAGTCGAGGGCCGGAGGCCCCGACGGGTCCGCGTCGGCGAAGGGATCGGCGACCACGTGGGCGGCGGAGAACACCACCCGGGCGGGGTCGGGGCCCAGTGGCCGCGGCTCGACGGGGTTTCCCCGCATGACGTGGTCGGCGAGCCGCCCGGCGGTGTCGGGAAGGGAGACGCGCATGTCAGAACCTCGGAACCAGCATGCCGCCGTCGGCGGAAATCGTCTGTCCCGTCGTGTAGGGCAGTTTCCCCGAGGCGAGCGAGGCGATGACGGCGCCGACCTCTTCCGGTTGGCCGACCCTGGGAATCAGGGTGAGCCCTGCCTTGGCGCGCTTCTCGTACCCGTCGATCACCGGGGCGGTCATTTGGGTGGCGATGAGGCCGGGTTGCACGTCGTAGACCGCGATTCCCTCGCGTCCGAGCCGCACCGCCCAGGTTTTGGACACCATCGCCGCGGCGGCCTTGGAGGCGGCGTATTCGGCGCGGGGCTCGGCCACGGCGACCGCGTTCGACGAGGTGACGTTGACGATGGAGTGGAAGGTTTCCGGGTCGCGTTCCCGCGCCAGGAGCCGCTTGGCGAAGGCTTGGGTCAGGAAGAACGCCGCTTTGGCGTTGACGGCCATGCACCGGTCCCAACCGGCCTCGGAGACCTCCAGTGGGTCTCCGCGGCTCAGCACACCGACGCCGGCGTTGTTGACCAGGGTCGTGAGCGGCCCCAACTCGTCTTCGATTCCCGCCAGCGCGGCTCCGCGCGCCGCCGGATCGGTCACGTCGAAGGGAGCCTTGGCGACCCGCGCGCCGGCCCGCTTCACTTGATCGGCCGCCCCGGCCAATTCGCCGTCGTCTTCGGGGCCGTTCACGGCCACGGCGAAGCCCTCCCGGGCAAGCGCCAGGGCGGCGCCGAGGCCGATCCCGCGCCCGGAACCCGTGACGAGGGCGACCCCGCTCACGCCCGCGCTCCGTGCCTGACCAGTTCGCGGGCGATGATGGCGCGCTGGATCTGATTGGTTCCTTCGTAGATTTGGGTGACCTTCGCGTCGCGGTAGAGCCGCTCGACCTCGAAGCCCCTGATGTAGCCGGAGCCTCCGAAGATCTGCACCGCGTCGGCGGTCCGCGCCACGGCCATGTCCCCGGCGAAGCATTTGGCCATGGAGCAGGCCTTGGTGGCGTTCCCGCCCCGGTCGATCTTGTCGGCGGCCGAATGCGCGAGGAGCCGGGCGGCCTCGATGTCCTTGGCCATGTCGGCGAGCATCCACTGCACGCCTTGGAATTCCGAAATCTCCCGGTCGAACTGCCTTCTGGTCGTGGCGTAATCCAAGGCCGCCTCAAGCGCGGCCTGGCCGATGCCCACCGCGAGGGCGGCGATTCCGACGCGCCCCTTGTCCAGCACGCCCATCATCATGTGGAATCCGCGGCCTTCGTCGCCGAGCAGGGCGTCGGCGGGAAGCCGCACGTCCGTGAAGGTCAGCGTGCCGACCTGGCTCGCCTTCTGGCCCATCTTGCTCTCCCTGGGGCCCCTTGCGACCCCGTCCGCGCCGAGGTCGACCATGAAGATCGACATGCCGCGGTGGCCGGCCTCCCTGTCGGTGCGGGCGAGCACGAAGCCGAGGTCGGCGACGGGCGCGTTGTGGATCCAGACCTTGCCGCCGTTGAGGATCCAACCGGCGCCGTCCCGGGCGGCCTCGGTGCGGATGCCCGAGACGTCGGACCCCGCCCCGGGTTCGGTGATGCAATACGCCACCAAGATTTTCGCGGCCATGACGTCGGAGAGCCAGCGGCCGCGCTGGTCCTCGGTTCCGTGGCGGACGAGAAGCGTGGAAATCAGCTCGATGAGCCCGCATTGGTCGGCCACGGAAGCGCAGCCCCGAGACAGTTCCTCCATCACGAGAGCGTAGGCCAGCGTGTCGAAGCCCGGTCCGCCCATCGCCTCCGGGACTCCGATGCCGAACAGTCCCAGCCCTCCCATCTCCGTGTAGAGATCCTTCGGGAACCTTTCGTCGCGGTCCAACGCTTCGGCGAGCGGGCGCACCGATCCCTCGGCGAAGTCCCGCGCCATGTCGCGCACCTGAGTGTGCGTGTCGGTCAGATACATCGTCGTCCCACTTGTAACCGGATGGTTACCTTACGCCGCGCGGGAGAGGCGTTCAAGGAGGCCCGGCATCCGGCGCGGGTGCTCCGGCCGGGCGGGGACGGCCGTCACGGCGACCGCCTCACGCCGGCGGAGTGGTCGGGTTCGGGCGCGGAAACGGGGCGATTCGCCGGAATCTTCCGCCAGCCCCCGTCCGCGGGGCCAAGGCCGCGCCGCCTCGTCCGCCAAGGTCCGGATGTCGTCGCCTCCCGCCCAAGCCGGAGCGGGAGTTGCCGGGAGCCGGTCGCTTCCGCCCGCGCGGTAGGCGCCGGTTTCCCAACCCGGCGATGGTATGGGAATCACCCGGCCGGTGGTTTCCGCCCGCGCGGGAGGCGCCGGGGGGCCCGCGCCGGGCGTCACCCGGCCTCAGTCGTTTCTCCCGCGTGGACTGGTCCTCTGGAAACGCCTCGCGCGTCCCCGGACGAGCAACCGGACGGCTTCATCACCGTTCGCGCCCGCCCGCGGAACGAACCGCCCGCCCCGCCGTTCGCCGCGCCTCCGCGCCGCCCGGACCGGCGGGGTTCCGTCGGACGCGTCCTCCGGACGGCCGGCAACCCTGCCGCGCCGTCCGTCGACGACGGCGGGCCGGAACCGGGCGACGCGGACTTCACCCGCCCGACCCCGCCCGCGACGACCTTGATTCAAACCCGCGTCGTGCCCGCCGCCGCCGGATTCGCATTGCTCCAGCGGGCACGCGCGGGTAAATAACCGGATGGTTACTTAGGGAGGCAATCGTGAACCCCGACAGCATGCGCAAGTTCGGCCGCGTCGATTTGGAGGTGACCGCCTTCGGATTCGGAACCGCCCCGGTCGGAAACATCTTCCGGGAAATCGACGAGGCGACCTCGGACGCCATGTTCCAGACGGCGTGGAACGCGGGCGTGCGCTACTACGACACCGCGCCCATGTACGGGCATGGCCTCTCCGAACTGCGGACGGGCCATTCGCTGCGCTGGAAGGAGCGGGACGACCTCGTCCTGTCGTCGAAGGTGGGCCGCCTCCTCAGGCCCGCCCGCAAGGCCGACATCGACTACGCCCCCTGGGTGAACGCCGGGCGTTTCGCGATCGAGTTCGACTACAGCTACGACGGGACGATGCGGGCCTTCGAGGACAGCCTTCAGCGGCTGGGGTTGGAGCGGATGGACATCTGCTTCATCCACGACATCGACGTGTTCACACGCGGCGCGGAGCAGCCCGAGGTGTTCGACCAAGCAATGGAGGGCAGCTGGAAGGCGCTCTCCGACCTCCGCGATCAGGGCGTGGTGAAGGCGATCGGCGTGGGCGTGAACGAGTGGGAGGTGTGCCACGCCGCGCTCCAGCGGAGGGATTTCGACTGCTTCCTACTCGCCGGCCGCTACACGCTTCTTGAGCAGGAGGCGCTGAACGAATTCCTTCCGCTCTGCGAGGAGCGCGGCGCTGCGGTGGTCGTGGGAGGCGGGTTCAATTCGGGAATCCTCGCCACCGGCGCGGTGGAGGGGGCCAAGTACAACTACGCCCCCGCCCCGGCGGAGGTGCTGCGGAAGGTGGCGGGGATCGAAAAGGTCTGCGCCGCGCACGGTGTGCCGCTGCCCGCCGCGGCGCTTCAATTCGTGGTCGCGCACCCGGCGATTCCGAGCTTCATCGCGGGGACGCGCACGGTGGATCAGCTGGAAAAGAATCTCGCTTGGTTCACTCACCCGATCCCGGGGGAGTTCTGGGCGGATCTGAAGGCGGGAGGGCTGCTCCGAGAGGACGCGCCCGTTCCGGCCTGAGGATGGGGTCGGCGCCGTGGGCGAGGCCCCCTCTCCCGGGCTTCACGGCGCCGACATCCCAATTCCGGAGGATAGGTCCGGACACGTACCGAACCGCGCGGCCGCCGCGATGACCGGGGCGTTCGCGGAGCCGGCGGCGGGGGCTTCGAAATCCACATGCCGGACACCGGATCGCGTCGTCGAGGCGTCCATGTCCCTGACTTGAAGGGCTTGCGCCGTGATTCCGAACAGGCCGCGGCGAAGCCGGCGTCGGGATGGATGCGGCCGCCGAGCGTCTTTCCACTCAATTTGAACGGCCACGCCACAGTTTCCGCCGGTCGCGGTGGTCGATACATGTTCCTCTCGACGATCGCGCCTCATTTGATGGATGCATCCTTCGGGATTTCCGTTGCTTCGGGGATACGGGGACCCGTTGAGAATTTTTTGGATTTCGTGGCGCGCAAGCCCGATTCCAGCGGCTTCCGCGAAGGCGGCGGGCTTGTGGCCGGAGGATCCGGAGGCCGGGTGGTGGTTCGGCCTGTTCGTGGTCGCGGATCGGCGGGAAACGAACGCGGATCCCGTGTTTCCAGGTCGTCATGCCGGCGCGGGTCACGGACCCGGCCGCCATAATTCGAAACAGGGCGGGTCGCCACGACGGGGGTTGATTTTGAATTCGCATGCGACGAACTCTTCGAACGCGGAAAGGAACGCGACGTCGATCATGGCGAAGGAGATCGGGATGCGTTTCCGTTCGTTTATCCGGTCATGGCGGTTTCCCGGTCCGGTGAAATGCGTGGACACGTCGGGGAGTCGTTCGCCGGGGTGTCAGTGGCGGTGGAAATATCCGGAGCCGCAGTACGCCACCGCGGCGTTGTAGCCGTTGCGGTAGCCCACGCCATAGGTGCCGCGGCTGACGGTCGCTCCGGGATCGATTCTGTACGTCGTTTTCGTTGGCTTCGCGCATCCCGTCATCAACATCAACGCGACGAGTCCGAGCGGAATCACGAAGGCCTTCGGAAACCAGCCGATGCCCTGTTTCCGCTGGGCGTGGGTGCCGTTGGCGTGTGTGCCGAGGGTGAAGATGTTCATTGTTTGGGTTCCTTTCGCGTGTCGTGGACAGGGGCCCAAGTCCCTTTCCGTCGTTGTATCCGAGGCGGTCGCGATGCTCGGAGTGGCTGTTCGCGACCCCGCTGCCGCGGCCGTCGTGGCAACCCGCGCCATGGCCACCGCCGTGCCGCCGGGCAAGATGCCGGCGATGGTGGTTGGGACGGGAACGCGTCTGTTTTCGGGGTCGAACTGCCATGATGAATGAGTAATACATAATAAAGTTTATGTCAAATATAAAATTGAAGGCGGGGAGGAAAAAGCGTTGAAGGCCAATAAAACAAAGCCTCCGCGGCCAGGCTGAGGCGCGTTCCCTTCGGCGTGTCCGGAAGTGGGGGCCGGATGGTCCGGGGGCGGGAGGGCCGTTCCGGGTATAATCGGCCGTTCAGGGTCCGGCGCGCCGTATGGCGTCAAGCGGTTCGGGCATGTCGAGGCCGAGGATCGGCCGCCCCCGGCCGAAGTGGGCGCTGGCAGCGGATTGGTCCGGTTGTTTCGCATGCGCGCGCCACGATGTTGAGCGGGAACGACGCGTGAGTGGAGGAATCGGCCAAGATCGCGACAGACTCCGGATGGCGCCGACATGGCGCGGTTTGGCGTTGAACCTCCAATGCGTGAGGGACACCACCGTTGTTCAGACACGGGCGAAAATGATCGGGACGATCCGTTCGACGGGGGCCCAATCGGAACTTTCAACGGGAAGATGGTGGCGAATCCGAGGGGAATCACCCATGCGTGGGATCCCGCCGTGTTCAAGATGGAGCGGGTGACGCCATCGGCATCCGGACGGAGAACCGGCCCGCACCGTTTGGCGTGCTGGACGATTATCCGGGCATATCCACGGATTATGGCAACCGTATCCGTCCAGGCTCAGCGGGGACGGGGGCGGCCCAATCCAACGTCGGGGGCGTCAAACCTTGAAGTCGCAGACGAACACGCCATCGGTTCCGTTCTCAAGCTCGGCCACGATGCGGGCGCCGATGGATTGATGCCCTGCATCCTCCAGGTAGGCGTCGCGCGCGCCCTCGTCGCGAAAATCGAACCAGAAAAGGTCTTCGAAGCCCCGAACCATTTCGGGTTCGACGCTGACGTTGGCGCGGAATTGGAAGTCGAGGACTCCCTCGAGACGCGTCCGGAGGCCTGCGAGTTCCGCGAACAGCGCCTCTTTGGTGGCCGCCGGAGTTCCCGGTTTGAAGCGCAGGGCGACGAGATGACGGATCATTTCAATTCTCCGAAGTCGGGTTTGCGTTTCCCTCGGAAGGCGGCGAGGCCTTCGTCGAGGTCGGGCGAACCGGCGGCAAGCGTTCCCGCCAGCGCCTCGAATACCCGCTCCCGTTCTTCCTCCTCCGCGGCGTTGACCAGCATTTTGGCCAGTTCCGTCGCCCGGGGCCCGAGTTCGAGCACCCGTCGGGCACCCGCCTCGGCGGCGCTCATCGCCCGCCCGGTCTCCACGACATGGTCGACCACGCCGAGGGCGCGTGCCTCCTCCGCCGTGAACATTTCTCCCATGACGGCCATCCTCCGCACCGTTTGAGCTCCGAACCGACGCACCGCCCGCTGGGTGCCGGACCATCCGGGAATTATGCCGAGACCGGTTTCGGGCTGACCGATCCTCACATGGGATTCGGCGATGCGCAGGTCCGCGCAGGCCGCCAATTCGAGGCCGCCTCCCAGGGCGTGTCCATCGAGCGCCGCGATCACCGGTTGGCGGAGGCGCGCCAATCGGTCGAAGGCGTCGTGTCCATCGCGCACCCAGTGACGGCCGAAGGCGTCGGGGGACTCGCCGCTCCATGCCTCGATGTCGCCACCGGCGCAGAAGGCCTTGCCCGCGCCGGAGAGAATCACCACCCGCGCCGCGCTCCGCTCGATCTCGCGGCAGCGCCCGGCGAGGGTTTCGACCATCCCGGCGTTCAGCGCGTTCAGCTTCTCCGGACGGTTCAGGGTGAGCCGGGCGATGCCGTCCGAAATGGACAGGTCGATCATGGCGCGAGTCCGAACGGACACGGATGGAACAGGGCCGGATCCATCTCCCGCGGATTGTCGGCGACGCGCAGGTCCATGTCGGCGCGTTCGAGAATGTCCCGCTTCAAATCGACCCCCGGCGCGATCTCCGTCACCGTGGGCCCCCCGGGCATGAGCTCCACCACGCAGCGTTCGGTGACGTAGGTCGCCTTCTGGCCCAGGGACCGGGCGCGGATTCCTGAAAACGAGACCTGGTCCACCTTTTTCACGAATTTCGCGGTGTGACCCTCGCGGTCGATGATCAACCGCCCGCCCTCGACGCGGGTCTTGGATCCAGCGTTGAACGTCCCGGAAAACACGATCTTCCCGGCACGGGCGGTGATGTCGACGAATCCGCCCGCGCCGGCGGTCCGGTGCGGCGTCGCGGAGAGGCGCGAGACGTTGACCGACCCGTCCGCGTCGATCTCCAGAAAGGAGAGCAGGGAGCAGTCGAAGCCCCCGGCCTGGAAGTAGGCGAACTGGTGGGGCGAGGTGACGAAGGCTTCCGCGTTCGAGGCGCAGCCGAATTTGAAGTCGAGCAGCGGGATGCCGCCCACGGCTCCCTGCTCGATCACCCACGTCACCGCTCCGTGATGTCCCTCCTCCAGGAATATCCGCGGCACGTTGGCGGAGACGCCGAAGCCCACGTTGACGGCCCACCCCGCTTCGAGTTCCTGGGCCACCCGTCTTGCGATCACCTTCTGCGGCCCGAATTCCGGAAGGGCGAAGCTGTCGAGCGGGCGGATCACCTCTCCGGAGATCGCGGGGTCGTGGGGTGTGGCGGTGGTCTGGAGCATGTCCGGAGCCTCGACCACGTGATCGACGAGTATTCCGGGGACGTGCACGTCGTGCGGACGAAGCGATCCGTTGGCCGTCACGCGCCGGACCTGTGCAATGACCTTGCCGCCGTTGTTGTGCGCCGCGAGGGCCATCTCGACCGCCCCGAGATAGGCCCCCTCCGATTCGAAACCGAGGTTGCCGCGCTGGTCCGACGTGGTCGCGCGGATGATCGCAACGTCGGGGCACAGGGATTTGAAGTACAGCCATTCCCGCCCGTCGAATTCCCGCCGCGTCACGATGGGGTCGGCCGCGGCGGCTGCGTTCATCGCGCCGCCTTCGAGGGCCGGGTCGACGAAGGTGTCCATTCCCACCTGGGTCAAAACACCCGGGCGCAGGCCGGCGCCTTCGCGGAGCATGTCGAAGATGACGCCGGATGGAAGATTGTAGGCCTTGGCCTCGTTCCCGGTGATCATCCGCCAGATCAGCGGCGGCTCCGCGTTCGTGGGGCCGGACGGGTAGCTTCCGCCGATGATCCGAGCCAGGCAACCGGGCTTCGCGATATGATCGACGCCCTTGGTGCCGAAGAAATCCCCCGCCGCGATGGGGTGGACCGTGGTCAGGTTCCTCGGGTGGCCGGTCCGGTCGAAGCGGGCCCCCAGCGCCTCCAGCACGGCGTCCGGACAGCAGAGGCCGCTCGACGAGTTGACCGCCACCATGGCCCCGTCGGGAACGATCTCCACGGCGTCCGCCACCGGTATCACTTTAGACATCTCGCCCCCTTCGGCTCGGGTAACCATCCGGTTATTTGAATATGCCGACCTCCCCGGGCGAATCAAGGCGGGGGCTGGCGGCGGCGGGCCCGTTGGGCTACCCCGGGGCGGAGATCCCATGGAGGGCCGGATGAACATCTACTTCGAGAACACGAACCAACGCGCCTTCGGCACCTTCCCGCTCAAGGGCGACGGCGCGCGCGCGGCCATCATCGCCGCCGCGGAGGCGGGCTACCGCGCTTTCGACACCGCGCAGATGTACGGCAACGAGGCCGAAACCGGAGCAGCACTCAAGGAGTCGGGGCTGGCGCGGGACGACATCTGCGTCACGACCAAGGTCCACCCGGACAATTTCCCCGAGGACAAGTTCCTGGCCTCGGTGGAGGCGAGCATCAAGGCGCTAGACATCGATGTGATCGATGTCCTGCTGCTCCATTGGCCGCCGATCGGCGGCGACGTGGCTCCTCCGCTCCGCCTGCTGGAGGATTGCCTGAAGCGGGGCATGACGCGCAACATCGGCGTGTCGAACTACACCGTCTCGATGCTGCGGACGGCGGTCGAGGTGGTCGACGCGCCGCTGGTGACGAATCAGGTGGAGTTCCACCCGTTGCTCAATCAGGACAAACTGCTCGCGGGCGCGGCGGAGGTCGGAGTTCCGCTTTCCTCCTATTGCTCGGTGGCGCGGGGCGAGGTGTTCAAGCATCCGGAGTTCAAGGAAATCGGCGAGGCCTACGGCAAGTCCGCCGCCCAGGTGGTGCTGCGCTGGATTCTGCAGAAGGGCGTGAGCGTCAACACGATGTCGACCAAGCCCGAAAACATCCGCGCCAACTTCGACATCATGGATTTCACACTGAGCCACGTGGATATGACCCGGATCGAGAAGATTACCGGGACGGGACACCGCATCGTGACCCAGGATCTCGTTCCCTGGGCTCCCGACTGGGATTGATGCCCGGAATGGCGGGGCACCGCCGGGCCCCCCGGGGCCGTCGGAGCGAATGGTTTGAATCCAGCCCCGGATAAATCGGCTGATGAGGCGGAGCCGGGCCGGACGACCAGGCCCGCTCCCGCCAATCGAATTTGCGTGAACGCTCCGACAGTCGAGGCCCGGAATCCGATGGTTGTTCAGGAAGGCCATCCGGTCGAAGGAGCGCGGGCGGCGCGCCGGACGTGGGGTGCCGGTCGGTTCTTGAGGCGGCTTTCGGAGACGACGGCGGGGAATGTCCCACTCCAAGGCGTCCATGGGTGACCATGCCTTCGGCCAAGGCGTTCCCGGAGCGGGCGGATGGGATGCGGGCCACCCGCCCGGTGTGGCTTGCCCAATTCCCGATCCGCATCGCCGAAGGGCGGCGGGACAGCTCTCGCCGCCACGGCGTCGACGATGGTCGTGGGGTGATTCGCTTTCCCACATCCAGCGACTTGATGCGGCGCCCGTGCACACGAAGGAATTCTCGTTCGGGCGTCGCCACCCGCCAATCTTGACGTCGTGGCCTCGCCGCTCGCGCGGAGGATCCTGGGCGGGATCGCCACCTTCACCCGGGATCCCACTCTCCAAGCTTGTTCAGAGGCCGGTCGCTGTCGAACGACGTGTCCGCGACGGGCGCGCCGCGGAACCAGTGGCGGATCGTGGCGTGCGGGGACAATTCGAAATCGCCTGAAAAACGCGCGGTGAAGGTGTTGCGTTTTCCGTCGCTTCGCGCGAGGGTGGGGACTTCACGGCCTTGCGGACTTCCGTCGGAGAGGAACAGGATGACGCCGAAATACGGCTTGGCGGACGGAATCCCGCCCGTGGAATCCGCAAGCGGCGCGAAGGCTTCCCGCTCGTTGACCGTGTGCCCTGAACGGGCAACTCCGCCGGAGTCGGCACGGGCCGATTGGCGAAACCATCTCGGATGCTCAACGGTGTCGGGCATCCTTGACCCGGCACGAACCGCCGAACAAGTGTAAGGGGAAACGAATTGGAACGCGCACCCGCCTTTCGCGTCAAAAACCTGGGTCCGATACTCGACGCCAAGGTGAGGTTCCGAGACTTGACGGTTCTCGTTGGGCCGCAAGCGAGCGGAAAAAGCGTTTTCCTGCAGACGCTCAAGTTGATTCTGGACCGCGATCATATTTTTGAATTCCTCAAGGAGAACAGCATGGTGATTAAACATCCCTGGGATTTCATCAACTGCTATTTTGGCGGTGGCCTGTACGATTTCTCCGGTGAGGAACCCGCCACATTGTGGTGGAGCGGGAGGAGGCGCGAATTGAAAATCTTGGCGCGGCCCAATGTGGGAAAGCCGAACTCGGCCGAAAACGTGTTTTACATACCTGCCCAGAGAATCTTCGGCCTGCAATCCGGCGCCACCCGGAATTTCAGCAGCTTTGAACTTGATGAACCGTATGTGCTGAAGCGCTTCGCGGATCAAGTGCATCGGCTTTTGCATTCGGAATTCGCTTCCATGAAACAAATATTTCCGATTGACGGCCGCCTCAATCAAACGTTGATCATGTCAATCAAACAGAATTTGTTTCCCGATGCGAAGATTGTTCACGAAGTTAATTTCCTCAAAAGAAAACTCATGCTCAATATCAAGGATTCCGAGGTTGGAATTCCATTTTTGTCTTGGTCGGCGGGCCAAAGGGAATTTATGCCCTTGCTGCTCGGGATACTGCTGTTCCGACTTAGGTGGAATCACAATGTTTACTGGCAATTCGCGCACCGGACACTTTGAATTTCATGTCTTGCGCCTAGCAAAACTATACGATACAGTGCAAGGTCAGCAAAATCAGGAGAAATGCCATGCCTGCCCCCCATCCTCCATCGGTGCGAAGACGCGCCGAAAAGTATTTCATCGAGGGAAAGACGGACTCCG
>JANQKA010000661.1 GCA_028281405.1 Hasllibacter sp.
GTGTTGACGCACCCAACATTTCATCTACGTTGGCCAAGTCGAAGCAAGAATAATCCGAAGCTCCGCCGCCGCCCGCTCAGCGGCACCAGCAACACCCTCGAGCAATCACCGCGCAACGATGGACGCTTCGAAGCTCCCGACGGAGACACTCCTCCCGGCTTTGTCCCTTGTCTACTTCGTTGTGCTCAGCCGCCCAATCCTCTCCAACGCGTCTCCTTCGAGACCCCGGCATTCGCCGTCGTTTCGCCCCCGCTGCCCCGGCGGCGTGCGAATTACCGATTCCAAACATATTGAATCGGCCGATGGTGGGTGCTCAAATCGTTTGCCCCAGTATCCAGCGTCATTGCGGACGATTCCCGCCCATCCATCGGAGCGACACCTCCGGAAGACACGCGGATCATTCGATCCCGGACTTGTAACCCATCCGAATGATGGTTTCTGCGGGTCGTCCGGACGGGAACTCTGCACCGTCTCGTCTGTCGAATCCAAGTGAAACTCGATGGCATTCGATTGCAACGGCACCCGCCGCCCGCCATGTTTCGGAGCCGCCAGCATATCCCATCGTGGCGAACGCCCGCACGCGTTGCAACCACAGGATTTGCGATGGATCAACTCCAATCAGCGAAGCACCAGATGTTGGTCGCCGTGCCCGTTCCCGTCTTTGCAGTAGAGTCCCGTCGTCCGATCAATCGGGTGACTTTGGCTGACGCCCGCACATGCACAGGATTGGCAGCGAGCGACCACCACGACACCGCCCCATGAACAAGGCGGCTAATGGTAAGCAAGACTGACCTATTTGTGTTCCGCCGATGATGAATTTCGACTTTCTGCGGTTTTGTCCATCGATTCCGCTCCACAAGGCTTTACACCGTGAATCCGACAAGTTATGCGAGGCACATGATCAACGCGGCCCCCATCAAGAAAGGAAGCACCAAGTGTCTCTGGCGCGGGCAAGCATCCATGCGCCGAATCGGGGCGGTGCTTCTGTACGCAGCAGGGGAGGTGCGCTCAACTGGCGCAACAGGTGGACCTCCACAGGATCCTGGCAGCGACAAAGCGGTCGAAGGGCGATGCCGCCACGACGCGGTGGAGACGAGCAATTTGCCCCCACATCCGATGGAGCGGTTCTACGAAGATCGTACAAGAATTATTGGGCGGCACGGATCACAGGCACCCGGTTCAGCCATCTCGTCATTGCCACGGAAGGCACCAAAGGTTGTTATACTCCGTCACGACAGCGACGATTCACAGGGAAACACGGTCAGGTGCATCCACTTCAGGTCATCGAACGAGGACGGATCGAGACTGGGCAAGCGCTCGGCACCCGCACTTGCCCAGTGCGTCGAAAATCTCCTTGATATCCGTGGCTGCCCGTCGGAATTCCGGGCCACGGCCAGCGCATGCGACGGAAGAGTCCCTGTTTCGCCGTCGCTCCGCAAGGCACCAACATCATACGATGGAAGCGTCGGCGCCATCTCGACAGGCATCCCACATGATGTTCCAAAGCCGTGTGATGTGACTGTCTGCATCAAGGCCGGATGTGCAATCCCATCACCCGGAATATCCCGGCATCCGGATGATGGGTTGGATTCCCCCACATTCCGGCGCAAGGTCGCACGCACCGCCCAATGCCCAGATTTCGAATTTCGGCGAGGCTTCGACAAGTCGCCAACCGATAAACTTGTGGGGCCGGTTCTGGCGATACAAGTAGTAGTAATACAAGGCCCCGAACCTGCTTCTGCCAGAATATCGCGGAGACTCAGACCCTTCGCCTGGTGTTCAATTTCACCGTTTCGTCTGGCGCATTCAATGACACAGTCTGAGGACAGGGGCCGAAGAATGAACGAAACACGTTTTTCAACAGGTTCCCGCAGCCAATGCGTTTTCTTTCACCAACTTGACGTAATTAAGCACCATTTATCGGGGATCCTTCACGGGCTCGCCCGAGTGTGGAGATAATAATGACAGGGGCTTTCAATGAACAAATCAGAGGAGATCGGGCCTTAGGACCCGGTGATAAAGACAGGCTGGGCTTTCGTTCCCTCGCACGACGGATAGCCATATCGCTTGTTGACCAAGCGTCTGCGGAAGGATTGGTAATAGGCATCGAAGGAGCGTGGGGATCGGGAAAGTCCAGCCTGCTTCATCTAATAATGGAGGAACTCGCGAAGATGCCAAAGGAAAAAGTTCCTGCGGTTATGGATTTTCGACCATGGTTGATAAGTGATAGGAACGCATTAATTACGAATCTTTTCGATGAAATAGCCACTAGGCTTTCGCAAGAATCTTCAAAATCTGAAGAAAATTCACTTAAATATAATCATACAATCGATCTTTTTAAAAAGTATGCATATCATTTAAGACCCATGGGAGATATCATTGAGGCAATTGGCGACAACACGGGGTCTCTGACCCTTAAGTTAGCGGGTAGAGGAATATCAGGTTTGAGCGGTATTCATCAAAAATCTGAAACGCCAATCCCACTGTCTAACCTGAAAAAGAATCTCACCAAATCCCTTCGTGGCCTAGGTTATAGATTCGTTATCACTATTGACGATGTTGATCGTCTCGACCCTGAGGAGGCCATTGAAGTTATGAGACTTGTGCGATCCGTGCTTGATCTTCCCAATATCGTGTATTTATTATGTTATGACATTGATAATTTGTCTGATGTCATCGAAAAATCCATCGGTTTCAAAAACGGGAAGGTGTATCTTGAGAAGATTATCCAAGTAAACGTAAAAGTACCAAGGCCAAACCAAAATGATCTACGCCTATGGTTCATGGACGAGCTTGAGGGAATTGCGCCGATTCGGGATGAAGTGTGGTCGCAAAGGCTGGCAAATGTCATCAACTTTGACGGTATGAAGTCCTTGAACACTCCCCGATCCGTCAACCGAGTTTTAGACGCAATTCGCCTCACTTGGCCTCCTCTTTATGCGGCGGGGGCAGATTTTTCCGATCTGGTTTGGCTCAAATTGATCGAAGATAATTCTCCCAAACTATACAGATGGGTTGAGGAGTACTGTTCAGCTTATGCTGAAGTGGCAAATGGTACCGGACATATAATGGACGGCGAATCATCTGTGATGATTCGCAACTTACGAAAATCCGCTCCGGAAGATTATTTTAATGACATGGGCTACCGGAATCACTTCGCTGGAATGCTTATCGGATTGGAGCCAATTTCTACTAAATCGAATGAGAACAACGATTGGTCAAACCTAAGAATCTCACCAGAGATTGACTCGTATGAAATTGCGGAAGCGAAAAAATACAAGAGGCTTTGCAGCCCCGATCATTTTCGCCTTTATTTCGCAATGACCCACCGTTCACGGAAGATCACCGAAGCGGAATCTCTCTTTTTTTCAGGAGACTCTTAAGATCTTCTCAAAATGTACTCCGCAAACGAGTCACAGCAATGGCGGGGATTTCGAAAATCTTGATTCTGGAGAATTACCTTCACATTTTTTGTGTTTGCTCCGGACATGTGAAGCATTCGGAAATCGGCTGGCATCAATCTTCAGATTCCATTCTATTTTTTACCCAAATCCCGGAGATCGTAAACATAAACGTATACGACGATCTCGAAATGTCGTCAAAGAGACCATCTTGTCTAGCATCGAATCCGAATTGGATGCGTTCGGCCCGAAGCAGGCGCGACCGCGACCCCGCGTTTTGGAGAATTGGGAAGGATTGGCCACGGCGGGATTCGGAGGAATCGCCTGTGGATGCACAAATCATCCGGCCATCGCGCGCAATTTCTCGAATTGCGTGGTCATCCCGCACTTAACCGCCCCGCCTGCGGAGTTGGCGGTCGGCCGTTTTCGGGGAATGGATTGAACTCCATTCTAAGGGATTGCTTCCCCCGTTCTCGCGAATCGCTGAATCCTGCGACTTCGACCGGATGCGCGATTGCTCAACGCCATTGTGGTGGAGGTCGGAGTCGCCGCCGCCATGGCGGAGTTGGCGATCACCGAAGCCCCGATCACGTCTCCCAAACGCGGCACGATGGACCCTGCGCCACACGGCGGAAGCATCCGCCGCTCCGCTTCGTTTCCCGAACACCAAGTTCTCTTCCTTCTCCGTCGCCATGACGCCTTCGGCGTCGTGGCCATCCGCCTTCGGTTGGTTTTTGTCGGGAAGGTAGAGACGTCCTCGTCGGGCGTTCCTCATCGGTCCCGTAACGGTCGCGCGGTTCGCGCGGGTCACCGCGTAAGGCGGGAAAGGCGGGAAAGCGTCAATTCGGCGGCGGTCGGGGATATGTGAAAATCCCGCCTGTTTTACGCTCCACAGAATCGCTTCTTCGCGGGCACTGAATCGGATTCGAATCTGGGCCGGAGGCATTCTTCCCGAAGCAGGTGGCCCAGCGGCCAAGTTGCTCGGCGAATCGCCACGTGCCGCTAACGACGGCGGGCATCTTGATCTCGATCCTCTCGGTCGGGTGTGGCACCATGCGGAAACCTCGATTCGCGGGTGATTCGAACCCTAATTAGTCGCTAATTGGTTGCTCAATTGATTCGGCATCGACACGTGCAACAGTCTATCCCCGTCCGCCGATCGGCCGCGGAGCTTTCGAACGAACACCGCCGGCGACGACCGCTTCGTTGCGTCCGGCTGGACACGTCACCCGGATCAAGATCCCTCGCCGCCATCGTCGTGCCCAGCCTGCTTCAACACATTCCAGCGCGCCACAACCGCGACTCCGGCTTCCGCGGTCGAGCATCCGCCGCGCCCTTACCGACGGTGGAGATGCCGCGGGGAAACAAGGCCAACAATGTCGGCGTGGTGGTCGACGCTCTCCAGCGGGGCGGTGTTCGACTTCATCGAAAGCGCGGCGCGCGAGCCGAGCGTGGCTTGTCGCATTTCGCGGGGTTGCCGACGGCGCTCCGGGATACCCTCGCATCCTCCTCCTTTCGACGCGGCGCGGGTCGGCTTTGGCGGGCAAGGTGATTCGCTTTCCCGCGCTTCCGGCGGGGCGGAATTGTCACCCGCGAGAACCGCATCGCCCGATACGCGGCCATTCCGAACCGACCCGCGAGTGGCGTGGGCGGGCCGTCCAGGTGGGCGACACGCGCGGCTTCGTCCGAGAGGCGCCAGATGAAATCCGATTCCTTCACACGAGACCCGCGCGAATGCCCCTCCGAGGCCATTCGATCACCCGCGACGACGGCGAAGCGGGGAGATTCGGCCGTTCGAGCCGAATCCCGGGAGTGCGCCCCCCTGAGGTGACGGAAAAGCGGTCTGGCCGCGCCCTTCAGGCCCCGACGCGTGGGCGCCGCATGAGGGCGAACCGCCGAGCATCGGCATATTTCCTCCCGCCCCCGACGCGTGGACGTCGCCGCGGCCGAGCCATCGACACCCATATAGTGTGCCTGCCCATTCGTGGTATACACTATATTGCGCAGCATGCCGAAGGAATAATCCATATCCGCCCCGGAATTCCGAATATGGACATTCAATCACCCGCGGGCATCGGCTAAAAACGAATCAGCCGCCCATCCCCCGGCGGTTGACTTTCTCAGAGCGCGACATGAAGTTCCGACGACCCGAATTGAACAACCCGAGCGAAGCTCACGCCGGCGCCTCCCATCCCGCGGAACGGGTCTTGGCTTCTCCGTTGATTTGCGGGCATGATCCCCGGGCAATCCGATGGTGAGGGAATTTCTCCAAGTCCGCTTCGATTACTCTCCGGGTCTTGCAAAGCGCGTCCAAGATGGACCGGGGCCGATTCCCCGACCATCGAATCGGTCCGCGCCCATCATCCCGGTGCCGTGCGGACGGAATCGAGGCGCGGGGATTTGGGGAAGATAAACAGGAGAACACATGGTTGATTATTCCGTCTTGAGGGAATGGAGAACCCAACTGCGGGACGATGGGGAGACCGCGCTCCGCGGGCTGCTCGAGGGCAGGGCTTCGCTCGATTCCCTCACCTCGGCGGACCCCGACAACGCCGTGCATGCGATTCTGCATCTGGATGGATACGATCCCGATGTCGCGCGCGGCCTCGATCACGGTTGTCTGTCCCTCGCCCGCGAATTCCAATCGACGCTCCCGCATCGGAAAGGAACCGATTACAGGATCGGGGTGCTCAGGCTGGCGACCCTCATCACGATCGTTAGGCGGATGCTTCCCGAGCGAACCGTCTCGGATTTTCATCGTAACTCGGATACATGGGGTGAATTCTTCGGGAATTTCGTCATTGACCGGAGCTTGGATCTTCGACGCAGATTTTACAATATTCTCGCGTTCAGCCAGGACATCGCCGCGAAGAATGGATTGGATCCCCGCCGATTGGAGCCACTTTGGCTGTCACTCTGCTCCCAAAGCGGCGATTCGGCATGTTACAACACGAGCTATCTTGAAGTGGCAATGCTGGGATTGCGCCGCCTGCCGCTGGGCGACGAATTGGGAGGAAACGCGGATTCGGCGCTCAGAGGCCTCGCTCGCTGGGCGGCGGCGCAGCGTCCAAGCGTGGAGGATTTCGAAGACCGGTGGCGCGATCTCCAGCGCGGTTTCCCTCCCGGAAGCGTTTCCTGGCAGGAGCGCGTCAATCATGCAATCGCGGATGTCGAACAAATTGCATCGGGGGCAACCGGCGGTCACTCGGTGTTTCCACTCGCTCAGTGGTGGCGGGACCATGTCGACGTCGAAATGCGGCCCGGCGGGTCCAACTCCCGGCCCAATAAGCAATTTCTCGACACGGAGCGGAGCAAGTCCGTTCCGAGGGGGCTAAACGTCACGCCCGCATCATCCTCGAACCCAAACAAGATCGCGGGTGCGAGGACTTCTTGAACACATGAGTCTGGTGACGCCAAAGCAAGCTTGAGGAACGTCAACACCTCTCAACAGGAAACCATGCGGACCATTCAGTTCCGCCCGCCCATGGGCCGGAAACGTCCCCATCCCAACAATCACGACGCTAGGCAGCCCCTCGGCCCGTCCCGTTCATCCGATCTCGCGCCTGGGACGGATTCCTACACGAAAGGCATTGACATGAAACTCAAAATCATCGACCCGGTCGCTCTCGACAAAATCTCCGCCGCCGCGCTCGCGGCGTTCGCGCTGAACGAGGGTTGGACAAAAGCCGGAAGGCAAGGCCCCTTCGCCGATTTCTTCGAGTGGACGGGAAGCGACGACATCCTCGTGCCCAACAGAAACACACCCTCCGACTATGCCCACCGGGCCACCTACCTGATCGAGATTTTCGCCGCCGTCACGGGGCGGACCCAACTGGCGATCCACCGGGATTTGACGAGATTCGTCATGGATGTCGTCCGCGTCACGCCGGCTGGCGACGGAACCGGCGACGGGAAATTCGCCTTCAACTCGGCTTATTGGCTCACGGACGCAGTCCGGGAAATGCTGTTTGCTTCGGCCAACAGGTCTTTGCGGATCGACACGGCGCGGGAATTCTTCAACTCGCTCAGGATCGCGCAATCCGACGAGGACGGGTTCGACATCACCCTGCTGTTCCCGGCGGGAAACACACCCGAATACCCCGGCGCCGATCCCTCCCAAGACGCTGGTAACGCGCTCCGCGCCATGTTCGACGGACTGCGCACCCTCAGGCGGGACGCCGACAGGAGCGGGGAAGAACGCCGTGCGGGTGGACTGTCGACCGACCGCTGGAACGTGTCCTTCACGATGCACGGATCCTTGCTTGAAATCCTCAAATTCATGCCAAGCGTCGATTTCAGCGCGCGATGGGAATTGACGAGACTTGGCGGAGAAGGAACAGCGCGTGTCGCATTCAATCGCGAGGACGCCCCCGCCCTGTGTCAGATCCAGGCAAACGTCTGACCGCACCGCGGCGGCATCCCCGCCGGTGACCGAGATACAGAAGCCACGCCGCCGCCGGTTTCAAAACGGCGCCGGTGTAATCCCGAAGGAGAAAAACATGAAAATCGAATCCGCCAAATTCCAAAACTTCAGATGCCTGAAGGACACCGTCCTGGACGTCGACCCGTCATTGACGGTTCTCATCGGTCCAAACGGAATTGGGAAAAGCTCCATCCTCGAAGGCATCGCCCACCTCGCCTCCCTTCAGACCACCGTGGGCGAACAGAACCGGGCCCCCGGCAGGCTCGTCAAGGCCGACGCCGGGGCCAGCGGCGACGGCTTCGAAATCGTCATCGTTCACGATCACGGCGAAACCGGCTACGGACCGGGCCGGGAACCCACCCTGAGCGAGGCCATCCGCGTCATCCACTGGACGAACGGAAGATTCACCGACACCGACGACAACGGAAACGGACACGATCGGAGATCGGCGGGTGAAAGAACCGCCGGGAATCTCGTGGACGGATTGCGCGAACGGCTGCGGAATGGTCCCGCGTTGATCCTGATCGACGACATCGACGCGCATCTTCATCCATCCCGGCATTGCGAAATCCTGCGGGAGGTCATGCGCGTCGCTGGAGACAATCAAGTCATCGTCACGACGCACTCGCCACTGCTCACCTCCGCCGTGGAGGCGGAACGCATCAGAATAATCACCCCGCCCAAGAACGACCCGGACACGGTTGCGGCGCTTCACGGAACCGCGGCTCAAGACGCCTGGAAATCGGACCCGCACATCGAATATCCGATGGACAGCAAGGGACGATCCGCGAACCGCGCCCTGTTCTGCCTATTCCATACCCCGAACCGCGACCCAGACATCCAAGCACTCTGCGACACTTTCTACAAAGCCTGCGACGACAAGGACGCGGACGCCGCCGAAGGCATCCTCGCCGAACTACGGCGGCGGGTCGAAGGAAATCCCATCGATTTCATTGGGTTCAAGAAAAATGTAAAGAATCTCCGCGCCACCGGAAACGCGGCGCGCTGCGCCTGAACCGGGTCCGACATCGAGAACCGGCCCGGGCAACGGGCCGGTTCAACATCCATCGCGACAATACCCCCACCCTTTTCGGGGAGCCGGGCGTCATCGCATCCAACCCGCACATCCAGCCGCACTGGAATCGGATATGCCGATGGCCGACAAAGCATCGCTGGTGACATCGCAAGGAGATCGCATGATGAAAACGATAGCGCGCAAGTCGTTAGACACCCTCATGGATGAAGTGACGAAGAAAATCATCGAGGCCACGGATTGCGGCGGCATCGCTCACGACTACACGTATGATCGAGAGACGGCAGAAGATGTTGTCCGACACACACTGCAAGCGGTCGGAGTGGACGTGCTGGACGAGTGATGGCGAGGCTCGCATCGCAAGCAGCCGCCATAATTGGCGCGCGGAGGTCCACCCGATATTCAGGTTGATAGGAGCCTACGCCCGAGAACCGGGCGGCTTCGCCTCGGCCCTCATGCCGACGCGACCACTCCCGAGCATGGGAAGGGATTCGACGGAACTCCCAACAGGTCGACCATTAGCCGGGTGTTTCCATCCCGGCGGCGGACATCAATTTCCCCGACGACGAGGCATACCCATGACGACACACCCGGCCCGCCCAATGCATCGCCATCCCGTCGAGGTCACGGTCCACATCCCAGACAACACGCTGCATCTCGCCGTCCGGGCCGCCCACACGCCCAAAGGGACAAGTCTCGCAGGCGCGTTCTGGCGGGCCCTCCTGGATGACGGCTGGATCGTCACCTGGTCGTTTCCCGAAATGACCGACTTCGGTTGGGTCTCGCCGGTATCCCTGTCCCAATCCTTCGACTGGCCCCGCTCCTCGGCCGTGGTCCAGCTCGATCATTGCGGAGACGGAGGTTCCTCCTGTGTCTGCGGGTCTGGAACCGTTCAGGCTCGGAGGAGGTCCTGACCGGCATCCTGCGTTTCCACCTGTCCTCGATGCAGTCCGACTCGTGAAGCATCTTGGGAGACATCCAAGGCACATACGACCTCACAGGCGAATGCTGACGACCTCACCGACTCGGCGCGCCCTTCTCTGGCGGTCGCGCCTTGCCCGCCAACCTTCCAACACAGCGAAAGGACGACACCATGACAGAAGTCAAGCTCTCCATCATCGCCGACGCCGGCCTGGTCCGGGTGGTGCGCCACGACGACTCCGGCCCCGTCGAACTGACCCGATGAAGACCCGATGACCCGGACGTGACCGAGGCGCAGATGACCGCGGTGCTGCTCGGCGACATGACGAACGGCTTCGAATACTTCGGGGATCCCTTCTACGACGCGGTGAAGCACTCAGGCCGGACGGCACCTGCCTCCACGACTGGTTAACGCCGCACCTTGCCCCGCCGCGATCCACTCGGCGGGAACCCTACAAGGATGAGCGGTGATGGCCGCGCCATGCCGCCGTCGCGCCCGAGGTGCGGAATCTCATCTTGACACCGCCGGATCCTTGGCCGACACCACCCAACAACGGGAGAAACGACATGAACTTCGCGCAATCCACGACCGAGGCCCGGAACCTCTCCAAGGATGCCGACCGCATCGCCACCGAGTGCGCGACCTTCGCCCCCAATCAAGACGGTTGCGGGAAGATCGACCGCGCCCCCTTCAACCTGTTGGCCGCGCAAGCCCGCATGGATACGGTCATGGTAGAGGTGTTCGCCGAATATGCCGAGAAAGCCGCGGACGCGAAGGACGGCGGTGATGAGACCTCCGACTTCGAGGCGTCGCGCCAGAAGATGATCGACATCATCCAAAACGAGAGTCAGGTGCGTGGACTGCTGTGTTGCTTGAAGATCGAAGCCTGGACAGCGGCGTAACCAGAATGTTGTCCGGAGCGTCACGTCCACGGAATCCAAGCCCCACTGCGGGCGCGATCCGGAGTGCGCGTGTTGTAGATGATGACTTGACTTCAACATCGTGCCTCTTGTTCCGAACACATCCATCGCAAGGCTCAGACAGGGAGATTACGACATGAAAGCAACCGATCACACGTTGACAGCCGGTCAGGCGGGGCACACAGACGTCCGGGACAAAGAAGCCGCGAACATCGATCCCTTCACCATGTTCATCCGACAGGTTTACGGGAATGTCGAGGGCATCTTTAGGTTGTTCATGGCATTCGCGGCGTCGACCCTGTCCGCGCTACATGGCCATGGATGCGCCACAAGAATCATAATAAAGGTTTTGATCCTCACTGCCTTCACTATTCTCACCATCGCGACTTCCGCATACGGTCAAGTGGAACGAAATTTCGGCTACTGGAATAGTCCTCCCGGAAGTGGATGGGCTGGTAAAACCACAATATCTCCATTCGATGGTTCAAGCGAATCAATTGCTGGGGTCGACGACGCAACAAATAGATATAGACTCGTTATTGGATGCAATACTGAAGGCAAAATCAGAATTTGGATTTACCCAAACCTTTACAATCGTTTTGATCACTTCATGGAATCTGATAATTTTCAACTTGTTGGAGTAAAAGTGGATGATGAAAAGCCGATATTCAAACATTGGTATCTTAGTGAAGACTCGTCATTTATTGGCTCAGCGGACGGAAGAGAAAGCAAGGAAATAATATCTTCCCTTTTTGGAAAAACCAGAGTCGCATTTCGATTTCAAATTGGTGGGGTGCAAAGAGATGTTCTATTCACTCTGCGCGGCGGGGACAGAGCAATCAGGGAATGCCGCAAATCCAGCAATTGGTGAAATCATCCTGTTTCAACAACAACAGGTGTGCATAGACTTTCATGAATTATCAATTGATGACGCGATCTGAACGACTCAACAATCATCCACCAATGTGATGGACAACTTCGCCCTGGCCCGATCGGACCACGGGCGGGTCGCCTCAATCCTTCCGTCTCAACTCGGCCAGAGATTCGCAGAGCGCGCCGAGTGAGAATGACCTGAAATCGGGAACACCTCATCGCCCCCGGCTCCCAACAGAATTATCCCTAGACCCCGCGCGGCCCGCCCGTGGTCGTGGGATATGGGCTAACGGCACACGGCGACGAACAGCCAAAGACTTCCCGGGAGCCCCACGATGGCGTCGACACACGGACGCGGCTTCGCGTTCAAGCCATGGCCCCCGACCGAATCACCCCCGAAGCCCGCGCGGCCTCGCCGTGGTCGAGGGACGCGGGCTGACGGCACACGGCGGAGAACCGCTGTAGATTTCTCGGGCGCCCCACGATGGCGTCGACACTCGGTCGCAGCTTCGCGTTCAAGCCGCGGCCCCCAACCGAATCACCCCCGAAGCCCGCGCGGCCTCGCCGTGGTCATGGGACGCGGGCTGACGGCACACGGTGGAGAACCGCTGTAGATTCCCCGGGCGCCCCACGATGGCGTCGACACACGGCTGCGGATTCGCGTTCAAGCCGCAGCCACCGACCGAATCACCCCCGAAGCACGCGCGGCCCGCGCTGTGGTCGTGGAACGCGGGCTGACGGCACATGGCGGCGAACCGCCGTAGATTTCCCGGGCGTCCCACGATGGCGTCGACACTCGGTCGCGGCTTCGCGTTCAAACTGCGACCGAATCACACCGAAGCCCGCTCCGTGGTTGTGGAATGCGGCCTGGTGGCACATGGAAGCCGCAAACGAATCAAACGCACCACGCTGACCCCGTATTCACGGGCGATGGCCACCAACCAGCCCGGGATGGCGTACAAGACCGAATCACCTCCGAATCGCCCAGATAAACGTGCCATCTCCGCTCCTGCTCCGCGCCTTAGATCCCGAATCGTCCAATCTGCCGAGACCGGCGCTCCCACTCGATCATCTTGCCCTGCCCCCTTCGGGACAACTTTTCCGCCACCGTCGCTCCGCCGCGGTCCAGATCCGAATCGCCACCGAATCATCCCGAATACCAGCGGCCCCAAGTGCAGTGGGGCATACGGATTCCGTCAGACCAACCGTCCGAACAAGCCATTCCTTACTCCCGTCCGGTAGACAAGGGGCACGCCAGCGGTGGAAAAGCATCGAAACCGTCGCGCCCCGCCAAATTATATCCCCGCGAAGTCAAAATCCTCTGGACATTGGCTGAATTTGATGCGAACAGTTGTCGGGTAGGCCGATGGACGCCAAATCGGCCGCCTCCACCCAAAGCCAGCGTGGGCGGGACGCGCCATCGTCCCCGGCGCGTCGGGAGACACGGTCATGAACATCCATCTATCCGCCGTCTTCGCCGTGGGACTCGCGATGGCTATCCTTGTCGGATGCACTGGAGCGGACGGTGGGTCATCTCCTCCGGCGACCCAAGAGACGCAGTCCCCGGCGGACGACCGCGCGTCTCCGAACAACGTGGAGGGAACGCCCAACAACCCGAATTTTCCAGTAGGCGAAAATTTCGTGAACATCGAAGACGGCTGGCAATTGAGCGGCGTCGGCTCCCCCGGAGACCCAATCTCGCACCGGAGCCATATCGTGTTCACAAATCCGACCGAGCACCGGGAGGATAGCGGCGAAATCCCGGATTTCACGCTTGTCTCGAACGGGGCGGGAGTCAGCCTTCTTGAAGCGGATGGGGACCGGAGCGATTATCGCCTGAATTTGGAATTCATCGGAAATCAAAATAACGACGGCTATCAGGTGTCCGCCGGATATGCCGGACACGGCAGTCAGCCAATCACCCTGGGAGGACTGTTCCAAAACGACAATTTCAGCCAATTCGTCAGATTTGGAGGCTTCGGCAACGAGAACGGACATGCGTTGGCCGTGATCATGACCCAGGATTATGGCGTGATCACATCGACCGCCGAAGCCGAAATCGTGATCGATTTCTGGCAGCAAAACGCCATTTTGGCCCTATACCGTTTCAGGGACAGCATGATCGATCCCACCGGCATTGACAACAATCTCTCCGACCATGAAATCGGGTTCGACACAATCATCGTCGATAATATCGGAGTTAATGGAAGCGCCTTATCCGGCGGAACCGCCGGAATGCGGCTTCAAGGCACGCCGGTGGACATGTCCACCCTGTTTGGGGAAAATATTGAAACAAGCCTCAACGCGGCGATGGGAATGACCGAGGTCGTCGGCCCCGGTTCTTCCCCCAATTTCCACGCCAATCATGGCCCTTTCCTGGACAATACGAACACCTCGATCCGCGCCCACATCGGTGGAGCGATGGCGATCACCGGGAACAAAGGCACATTCTCTTCCTCGTTTTTTACGAGGCAGTGATGAAATCCGAATTCGTTGTCGACGCTGACGGGGATACAGTAGCGATCCGTCCACGTGCAATCGGGCGGAGGCTCAACACCCATTACCGCAATCCGCGGCCCAAGCCCCGTCCCCCGCGAAATTGATCGGAGGAGCGCGGGTTCCCGCGACCCGGGCGCGAGCGGGCCGCGCCCTTTGACTTCCAGTGTTCTACCCGCCAACGAGGGCTTCGCGGTTCACATCTTCACGGACGCTCCCGGTCGAGCAGTACGAAATTCTTTCCGATTCCTTATCACTGTTCCCCCGCATGCCGCGTCTCAAAGAACACCTCCATCGGGACGCGGGTTTGCACCGGAATCCTGACTTCTGACGCGCCAAGCCCCCCAAAGAATGACCGCGCCGTACGGCGGTGTTCGAATCCGCGGATTGGAGCGAAGCGAGAATCGCGACATCCCGGCGATCCGGCGTGCCAGGATTTTAACGGGTCCGAACCTTTGAATTCGCCACCGCGTCCCCCGAATGAACCCGCTCCGTGGTCCGTGGCCCCGCAGTTCGAACGAACGTGCAACCCCGCGCGGCGTGGGATGTCTCAAGCCTCTCCGCCCCGACGGGCCCGGGGCGGATTTCCCGACAGCCACTACGACCCGGACACCCACGGACCGGGCGAACCCGGGCCCGGAGCCGCCCTTGACAAAAAAACCGCCCCAAGCGATGGACTTGGCCCCACGAAGCGGACATGGATATATTGACATTCGATTCCATCAGTCACGGAATCGGTAGCTCGCTCGATCGGGGGCGGGTGGTGATTCTCCGATTCGCTCGGGGTCGTTCGCGGCGCCTGCGGCGAGCCTTGAGAACAGTTCAAATTCGACGTACGCGAGCGTACCGCAGAACGGGATATGGGATCGGTCTGTACACCGTCACCCACGCTCGGTCCTCGTCGGTGATGATACGCCATCGAACGACACCAGTCCCCAACCACCGAACACACGACAATCATCTTCAACAGGCAGCCCCATTTGCCTTGCCGGCACGATCCACCCTGGATGGGCGTGGATTCGGATTGCCATCCCCCTGTGAATCCCGCAATCATCCATCGAAACTCTCAAACAGGACGAACATTTTGGCACTCAGCACCACGAACTCGGCTACGGGCCGCGGATCCCCCGTCACCATCGAGAACCCACTCGGTAGGGTTTCTGCCTCCCGCTCCAAACGCCTCTTGTCAGCCGTGGCGCTTCCGGCAATCGCGGGATGCGAACTGCCGGTAGCGGAGACACAGGTCCGGCAGGTGGTTCCCCGCTCCCAACTCTACGGCGATTCGTTCGACCACGCGAACCCCGGCAACCCCGAGAACGGCTCCCTAACCCTGACAGCGTCAAGGCCGTCGACACCCCATGGAACCGCCCGCTTGACGTATTGGTTCTCCGCGCCGGGTGACATCGTAGAAGTGTCCTCGGGTCAGAATTCGAGAAGAGCGATCACCGTGACTGAAACGTTTTCGGAATCCCAGATGACCGGCATGCGTGAAGCCCTTGCCGAATTATCGAAGGTGGCCGCCATTGAATTCGTCGAAGTCGGCCGCGGGGGAGGATCCCCCGACATTCGGTTGGCGTTGGTGACCGAACATCAAGTTGGACGGATCGGACTCGCCGGGCTCGCAACCACACAGGTGGTTCATGGTCGGGATGAAATTCTGAACTCAATACGATCCAGTGACTACGCCGGAAATGTCTACATGATACAAGGAAACACTCCCAATCCAATTGGCCATTGGGACAGCCCCGATCCCTCATTCGTGGCGACCTTCACGCACGAGATCCTGCACGTCGTGGGATTGCATCATCCATTCAACGAAGACGCGGGAACCGAAGCGGGAAAACATGGATACTTTTCCGGAACTTCGTTGCCGAACAATTTCGGACAACTCACGGGGGGTGGGCATGACTCTCCATTGACCGACACCCATATGGAAACACAGCTTACGTACCGCAACGAATTCAACGAAGTTTCCGTTTCCCTCACCCATGGCGAGGGCATTGACACTCAGCTCAAGCTTTTTCCATTGCAAACACTTGGCTTATACGACATTTCCGCCCTGCAAAGCCTGCATGGAGTCAATCACGAGACGGACAATGACGACACCATCCACGAATTTTATAGCGACCGACCCGAATTCAAGGTGATCTGGGACGGCGGGGGAGTGGATTGGATCAGACAAAATGGAAATCAGGACGCCCACATCGACCTCCGCGAAGGAGGCAAATCGAAGCTGGGATTTTTTTCCGGACCAATCCTGACATTCCACACGGGCGATCCGA
>JANQKA010000668.1 GCA_028281405.1 Hasllibacter sp.
CGCGACCTGGACCTTCAGCGCTGCGGTGGGATCGGAGACCCTCGAGGCGGCGGATATCGGTTTGTCGATCAGTGCGGCCGGCAAACTGACCGGGGCCTACACCGGGACGGGCGACACCGTGGTCACCCTGACCGCGGATGACGGTCAAGGCACCCCCCAAACCGACACCATCACCGTCAGGACAAGCGACCCCGTCAATGGTAGGCGATTAAGAGATGCATTAACTGATGAAGATGTGGATGAATTATTGATTATACCCTCGAACATTAGTGGACCAGAAGGAGGCTTGGGAGGCGATATAATTTATGTCGACGCAGATGTCAGTGGTCTTGTGTATGGAGACTTCGGACTTGATACCAATAGTGATTCTGATATTGATTCGGTGGTATATTTTGAAGGTCGGGATGCTTTTACTTTTATATCCCCTAGTTTGCACTCAACATCAAACCCGAGAGATTTGGGAATTGTATTGAAGGCCAATGATTTGATCGGCATGGGAACCCAAACGCTTATTGGGATTGATGAGATTCGTTTCCCTGATCAAACATTCGTGGTGGGGGACAGCGGAACGGCCAATCATGACATAGTGGTGGGCACGGGCGGGAACGACACGATCACCGGCGGGGCGGGCGACGATATACTCTACGCGGGTAATGGCGGGGACGACGACATCGCCGTCTACGCGGGCGACATCCGGCATTTCCGATTCGAACAGCCGGAACTGCTCGCGATCACCGACGCGAGCGCCTCGGATGAGGGCGACGAAGGATCCGACCGCCTGGACGGATACGAAAAGGTTCAATTCAAGAACAATGTCGAAGTAAACACCGAAAACATCAAATTCGGTTCGGACAATTCCATGCCCTTGGCCGCCACCGATGGCACGAGGAACGTGTTTTACGGCGAAGGCGGCGGCTACACGCTCAATGGCGGAACCGGCGTGGATATCTTCCAGTTTCTGACATCGGCGGACAGCACCGCCGCGAGCATGTCCACGATCAGTGGGTTCGATACTTCGCAGGACTGGATCGCTCTGGGCCGGGAAATCGGCGCGGTCACCGTCACCGAGGACGGCGGGAACACGGTCATGGCCAACTCGTCCGGCTTCTCGCTGACGATCGAAGGCGACGGGTTGGGTCTCACCCTGGACAGCGAATATTGGTACATTGGCGGCACCCCCGCTTCGAATTCCGCCGTCCGCGCGCCGGTCAAGGAGGAAATCACCGCCTTCGTCATCGACGAAGGCCGCGCTTCCGCGGATGACGCCGCCCCGGGTGGGACGGTTTCATCCATCGCCGACTTCGCCGTGGACGGGGACGACGCGGGAATCCCCCTCGGGATTCCGGCCGACGCCGGGTCTCCGGTGGTCGGAGGGGATGTTCTTCCCGCCGGTCCCGATGTCCCGATGGAAGCGGTGGCTCCGTTCGCGGGATGCGATGATTATGTCTGCTCCCTTGGGCTGAACTGACACCGCCGGTCCCGCGTTCGCCGTTTTGCCGATTCGGGCGGACTTCCCCGGTCACGGACCGGCGCGGTTCACGACCGGCCCTTCGCGTCGCGATTGAACTCTCCCGCCTGCGTGAATGTGCTTGGCCCGGCGTTCGGCGGGTCTGACGGCTTGGGGCGCGTTCCGGGAATCGGACGGGGCGCCGGAGCCGGAGGAATCGGCCATTGTCGGACACGTTCGTCCGGGCGCGTCTCCGGATCGGGACCGCGGGACGCGTGATCCGCCGCCCGCCCGGGGATCGCCCGCCATCTTCTCGGGTCGCGTCGTCGTCCGTGTCGGGATGGCGGTTCCGCCTTCCCCGCGACATTGAATGGGTTGGACCCCGCGCTCCGGCGCGGGTGATCCCCGGAATGCGCATGGATCCTCTTGGATGATCGGGGTGCTTCTGGAATCTCGAAGCCGTGGAATCCTCCGCCGCCGGTCCCCGTTTGGACCGGCCCGCGGATGTCCGTCCGCCCGGTCCGGGAGGCCGCGCCCCGGCCCGAGGTTTAGGATTCGATCCCCGGCGGGCCGCGCGCGGAATCCTGTTCTCGATCCGGGTGATCCCCGTATTCATTGGCGGGCTTCGTGATGTGCGGAATCTTCGATGGCGCGGTCGCGTCCTCAACCCGGCGCCGGTGTTGGG
>JANQKA010000670.1 GCA_028281405.1 Hasllibacter sp.
CTACTACCTCCGCCAGGAGAAGGACGGCTTCAACCTCGGCCCCTACGAGAGGAACTGCAGGGCGCATTGGATCACGCCCGACGATCCGATGCCGGAGGACTTTTCGTTCCAGCTCTACCCGGACGATCTGGAACGCCTCGAATGGTACATCGAGGACGCCATCGCGCGCGTGCCGCCGATGGGCGCCGCGGGCGTGAAGCGCAACATCAACGGGCCGATTCCTTACGCCCCGGACGGCCTGCCGCTCATCGGCCCCATGCCGGGGGTTCCCAACGCGTTCGAAGCCTGCGTCTTCACATTCGGTATCACGCAGGCCGGAGGCGCCGGAAAGGTGCTCGCCGAATGGGTGACCGAGGGGACGACCGAGTGGGACATGTGGGCCGTCGACCCGCGCCGGTTCACCGGATTCGTGGATCACGACTACACCCTCGCCAAGGCCGTGGAGACCTACGGACACGAATACGCGATGCACTTCCCGCGCCACGAGTGGCCCGCGGGACGCGACCGCAGGCGTTCCACGCTTCACGGGCGGCTCGTGAAGGCGGGAGCGGTGTTCGGCGCCTACAACGGATGGGAGCGCGCCAATTGGTTCGCCGAACCCGGCGACGACACATCGGAGGAGGCCACGCGGACCTGGGACCGGGCCGGGCCGTGGGAGCCGCGGGTGCGCGCCGAATGCGAGGCGGTGCGCGACCGGGCGGGCGTGATCGCCATCACCGGATTCACCCGTCTGAAGGTCGAGGGGCCGGGCGCGCTCGAATTCGTGCGCTCCCTGACCGCCTCGCGGCTGCCCCCGCCGGGACGCGTCGGCCTCGCCTACTTCCCCGACGAAAAGGGGAGGATCGTGACCGAGATGTCGGTGATGGTTCACGGCGACGACGAGGTCGGGCTGATCACCGCGGCGGCGGCGCAGTGGCACGACGCGGAACATCTCCGGCGGCGGGCGCCGGACGGCGTGTCGGTCACGGACCACACCGAAGCCGCGGAATGCCTTCTGGTCACGGGCCCCGCCGCCCGGGAGATCCTCGCCCCGCTGACCGAAGGGCACGACCTGAACGCGCCCTGGCTGTCCGCGTCGTTCGACGGAACCGTCGCGGGAAGGCCCTGCGCCCTGCTGCGCGTGAGTTTCGCCGGCGAACTGGGCTGGGAGGCGCACTGCGACCCCGCGGACGCCCCGGCGATCTGGGACGCGGTCACCGCCGCGGGGGCGAAGCCCTTCGGCATGCACGCGCTGGACGCGCTCAGGATCGAAAAGGGCTACCGGGCTTGGAAGGGCGACCTGTCCACCGACTACACGATGGTCGAGGCGGGGCTGTCGCGGTTCATCGAATGGGGCCGGGAGTTCCCGGGCCGGGCCGCGCTGGAGGCCGAGCGGGAGCGGGGGCCGGCGAAGAAATTCGTCGTCATGCGCCTGGAGGACGGTGGAATGGACGCGCCCTACATGGCGACGGTCTGGAACGGCGGCGAGGTCGTGGGCGAGGTCACCTCCGCCGCCATGGGATACCGGGTCGGGTGCCATGTGGCTCTGGCCGTGGTGCGGGCGGACGTGGCCATGCCGGGCGCCGCGCTCGAGGTCGAGGTGTTCGGGGAACGCCTCCGGGCGGAGGTCACGGGCGAAGGCCCGCTTTGGGATCCGGACAATGCGCGCGTCCGGGCCTGACGCTCCGGTGATCGGGGCCGAGGCGGAGCGGCTGATCGGGCGGTTTCCCCTCGGAATGGTCGCCACGGCCGACGCCGACGGGAACCCCGCGGTGTCGCCCAAGGGCACGTTCCTGGTGATCGACGGCGGAACCGTGGGGTTCGCCCACATCCGCTCGCCGGGAACGATGGCGCGCCTCGCGGCGCGGGCCTCGACCGAGGTGGCGTTCCTCGACCCGTTCGCGCGCAAGGCGGCGCGGCTGCGCGGAACGGCGACCGCGCGCCACAGGGGCGATTCGGAATTCGACGCGCTGTTTCCGCGCTGGGAGGCGGCGTGGCCGGATCTCGCGCCGCGCGTGCGCGCCATCGTGACGATCGCCGTGGAGCGCGCCGAAATCGTCACGACGCCGCCATACGACGACGGCGCGACCGAGGAGGAACTGATCGCGGCCTACAAGGCCCGCTACGAGGAATATTATCCATGAAAGTGCTGCTTCTCGACGGCGGCGTGGGCCAGGAACTCGTGAACCGCTCCGGCGATTCGCCGACGCCGCTCTGGTCCACCCGGGTGATGATCGACCACCCGGATCTGGTCGCCGAATTGCACCGGGACTACGCCCGGGCCGGGGCCCGGGTCATGACCGCGAACACCTACGCCGTGCTGCCTGACCGGCTGGAGAGGATGGGCTGCGAAGAGCCCCTGGGCGTCCTTCAGAAGGCCGCCTTCGGCGCGGCGCGCTCCGTCCGGGACGAATTCCCTGACGCGCTGGTCGCGGGATCCATTGGACCGCTCCGCGCCTCCTACCAGCCCGACCTTTGCCCGCCTCCCGACCGGGCGGCGGAGGAGTATCGGGAGGTGGTCGCCGGATTGCTCGAAGGGTCGGACCTGATCCTCGTCGAGACGATGTCCTCCGTCGGCATGGCGGACGGCGCCCTCCGCGCCACTCTGGGCCGCGGTCTTCCGGTCTGGCTCGGCGTCAGCGTGTCGGACGACGACGGCGCGCGCCTGCGCTCGGGCGAACACGTCTCGGAACTCG
>JANQKA010000674.1 GCA_028281405.1 Hasllibacter sp.
GGTTCCGAAGCGAATCGACCATTCTGCGGCCCCGGCGTCGGCACGCGGCCCGCGGCGAGCTCGTCGATTATCCACCCCATGCGTTCGGCGGTCAGATCCTCGTAGTAGTCCTTGCCGATCTGGACCATTGGCGCGTTGGCGCAGGCGCCGAGGCATTCCACCTCCTCCCACGAAAATTTGCCGTCCGCGGACAACCCGTGCGGCACCGCGGCGATTTTCTCCCGGCAAACCGCGACCAGATCCTCAGCGCCGCAGATCATGCACGACGTGGTGCCGCAGACCTGCACATGGGCGACGGATCCAACGGGACTCAACTGGAACATGAAATAGAAGGTCGCCACCTCGAGCGCGCGGATGTAGGCGATGTCAAGCATCCGCGCCACATGCTCGATCGCCGGACGGGTCAGCCATCCCTCCTGCTCCTGGGCGCGCCACAGGAGCGGAATGACCGCCGACGCCTGGCGGCCCTCGGGATATTTCGACACCTGCGCCTCCGCCCAAGCCTGATTGGCCTCGGTGAAGGCGAAGGTCTCCGGCTGTTCGGAGTGAAGGCGGCGCAGCATCGGAATCCCCCGTTTGGCAACGGCACACATTTGGCGCGGAGCGGCGCGGGGTTCAAGGGGGCGGAGTGGACATTGTGCCGCAAGTCGACAGGACGGTTTTCCGGAGTCCGCCGCCCGGCGCGGGAGGAGGTCCAAATCTCAACGTCTTGGGGGCAGCCCCGCCGCATTGGCCCGGGAGGTTCCACTCGAATCCGTCATGGGGAGGCGCCCCCGCTCTCGATGGATGCCACCGTCGACCATTGGTCACATCCCCGCCGCGCCCGCATCAACGGCGGGCGAAGACCACCTTCTCATCCCCCCGAATCATTCGGCCCGGCCGGTCGAGCGGACCCGCCGCGGCGGTCGACTCCATGCGTTCGCTCGGGGCGGCCTCCCCGCGACCGAAATCCGTGACCTCAGGAATCGCCGACCTTGTCACGCGTCCTGGTGTCGAAATCGGAGGCATCGTGGCGTTCCCAAAGCTGCGTTCGGGGCTCGCCCGCGGTTCGATTGACCATCCTCCCGCGCCGCGTTGTTTCCCGGGCGTCGATCATCTCCGCCCAGCGGACGACGTTCTTGTAGGACGCCACGTCGAGGAATTCGCCCGCGTCGTAGGACCGGCCCAACGCGCACTGCCCGTACCAAGGCCAGATCGCGAAATCTACGATCGTCAGTTCCCCGCCCACCATGAATTCCCTGTCTGCGAGATGCCGGTCCAGCACATCCAGTTGGCGCTTCGTCTCCATCGCGTAGCGATCGATCGGATATTTGAATTTCTCCGGAGCGTAGGCGTAGAAATGCCCGAAGCCGCCTCCGAGGAACGGAGCTGAACCCATCTGCCAGAACAGCCACGACAGCAGTTCGGGACGGTTCTCGGGCGTGGACATGAACGCGCCGAATTTCTCGCCCAAATGCATCAGGATCGCGCCGGATTCGAAGATCCGCACGGGTTTGCCGCCGGAACGGTCGACCATGGCCGGAATCTTGGAGTTGGGATTGATTTCCACGAATCCGGATCCGAATTGAGTGCCGTCGCCGATGCGGATGAGCCAGGCGTCGTATTCCGCTCCGGCGTGTCCCGCCGCCAGAAGCTCCTCGAGCATCACCGTGACCTTGACCCCGTTCGGGGTGCCCATACTGTACAATTGCAGCGGGTGCCCGCCCACGGGAAGTTCCGATTCGTGGGTCGCACCCGCGATTGGCCGGTTGGTTGAGGCGAAGGTTCCGCCGTTCTCTTCGTCCCAAGTCCAGACTTTGGGCGGGGTGTAGGCATCCGTCATGACGATCTCCGCTGTGGATTCAAGCGGCAAGGTAGCCAAATGTTCCACCGCGTCAACGCTCGGGTTCGGCGTCCCGCCGCTTGCGCCCGGCCGGCCTTGTCCGGACATTCGCCCCATGAAGCACGAGCTCAGAGCGGACCTCCGGGCCGCCTACGACGCCGCCGTGGCCGAGGCCGACCCCGCTTCCGCGGTTCGGAGCGCGCTGGAAAGGCGCCCCGATTGGCCCGGGAACGCCGAGCGGGTGATCATTCTCGCCCTTGGCAAGGCGTCGCGGAGCATGGCTCGGGCTGCGACGGATTGGCTGGATTCACGTGACGTATCTGGAACGATCGCGACGATCGCGGGCGAAGCCGCGCCTTTGGAAGGTTTCGAGGTTGTCGCGGGCGGCCATCCGGTTCCCGACGAAGGGAGCCGCGCCGCTGGCGAGGCCCTACTCCGGCGCGCCGCGTCGGCGAAACCAGGGGACGCCGTCCTGGCGTTGATCTCCGGGGGAGGCTCCGCCCTCGCGGTCGCGCCGCGGAACGGGATTTCCCTCTCCGAGAAAGCGCGGGTGACCGCGGAACTCTTACGGTCCGGCGCCGACATCACCGAGATCAATACCGTGCGCCGCGCGATGTCGCGGTTGAAGGGAGGAGGACTCGCCGCCGCGTCGGCCGCCCCCGTTCTGTCATTGATCATTTCCGACGTTCCCGGCGACGACCCGTCCGTGGTGGCTTCGGGGCCGACGGTTCCTCCGCGGACCACCCTCGCCGCTGCGGACGTTCTGCGGAAATACGGAATCCGCGCGGCGTTGCCTCCACCGGATTACACGCCGGTGCCTGAAGGCGACGTCGAGGTGGTCGCCGGAAACGAACGCTCCGTGTCGGCCGCCGCGAACGGCCTCTCCGATCTGGGTTACGCCGTTTCGCGCCTTCCCGGGTGGGTTGGCGGCGATGTGGAGTCGGTCGCGAGAGAGATCGCGGCGGCGATGCGTTCCGCGCCGCCGGGAAGTGTCGCGGTGTTGGCCGGCGGAGAACCAACCGTGGTCGTGCGCGGCTCCGGTCTAGGCGGTCGCAACCAGGATCTCGCCCTTCGTGTCGCGCGAATCCTCCACGAGGAGCCGCTGGACAGGCCGTGGAGCTTCATGTCGGCGGGTACGGACGGTCGAGACGGGCCCACGGACGCCGCCGGCGGATTCGCCGACGCGGAAACCGCCGCCCGCCTCGACGCGGCTGGCCTTGAATTGGAGGATGTCCTCGCCTGCAACGACGCCCACACCGGGCTGAAAGCCGCGGAAGACCTACTGTACACTGGCCACAGCGGAACGAATGTCGCGGACGTAATGATCGCGGTTCTTCGCTGAACCGGCCATGCCGCGGCGGAGCGATTCGCTGCGGATGCGAACCGAATCGGTTCAACGCCGCCCCTCGCCTTCAAAATTGCTTCCTCCACCCCGGATTGCCGAAAACCACTTGGAAGCGAATCGAACAAACGTCACGCTCAGTGGTTTCCTCCACAGGTGCGCGCGGTTCCCGATCACCGGATTCGACCGTCGTCCCGGAAAGCCCCGTTCAAGATTTCTCCTCCGCTGGCGCCCCTTCAGGCCCCGACGGCATCAGCCACCATGCTGCATCACATCCAACGCGGAAACGGAGGTGATTCGTTCAGCGTCCGCGCTACAACCGGAGACCAACCGAAATAAGGGCTAACAACCGGCTCTGGTCGTTACGCTCCCATACGGGTACGATGGCGATTCGGAAACACCGGTCCAACCTCGCCGAGGACGTGCTGGAGACCGAGGATCTCCAACCGGATTCCCGTAGGTAAGCTCGATTCGACCGCCGCACATAAGATGCCATCGATTCGCACGGATTGAACCTCGGTCTAGAGATGAATCGAGGTGGGACGCCAGCAAATCCGTAGCTGAGTGGCATATATGGTAGTCATGCAAAATCAATACGCCATATACCGTGCTGAACTGGAGCATGGGCCAAGGACAAATCTCTTGCAAGAGCATCGAAAACATGTCATCGTCCTCGTGAACAGACCACAAGATACCCGATTCCAAGATCCGGAAGCACATGGGTGCAGCCTGAGCTTCTCGGTGGCGCGCAAGCGGGGCTTCGGGCCGAAGGAGAGAGACATGCCGATTTCCAAGCTCGGAAAATCGACGGCAACACTCGAAACCGGGGTGGCGCCCCCGACCAATCGCGCTTCATTCCGGAGGGGGAGTGCCCACCGCCAGCGCACCCGGGACGACTGCGACGGTCCGGGCCGCCGTGTTCAATGGAATCGGACCATTCATCTCCCGGAAAGAGGAGTTTCCCCGCCTGCCCCGTCCGTTCCATTGAGCACGCTGGGATGCATCATTGCCCCCCAGGTCCGCCGATTAAGCTCCTGGCACCGCATTGGGCGACTGGAATCCGGACAACGTGGCGGCATCAATATCGCGTTCCCAATGTGCGCGCAACAACCCTTGATTCATCAAGACTCGCAATTCGACGTGCAAGTTCCAGCCATCTCAAGCCAACCCAAAATTGGAAGGGGAATCTCATGACCCGAACGATCGAATCCCAAAAGAATCCGAACTCGGATTCCAAGCTCCAGGACGACGATGTGGACATTTCAACTGAGACATCCAAGGTTGAATTCAAGCTCACCGTGACCCCGACCGACTTTTCGTTGGGGGAAATCGTGAATCTTATTGACGAAAAAGTAATAATTATTCCTTCGTATCAGAGAAAATATGTCTGGAACATTCGAAGAGCATCGGCACTTATCGAATCTTTCATAATTGGACTTCCTGTCCCGCAATTGTTTTTTTACCAAAACTCCGAAGGAGAACTCGAAGTAATCGACGGGCAACAAAGAATTACTTCCGTATACTATTTTTTCAAAGGGTATTTTGGGGGTAATGGAAAAAGACGCCCATTTAAATTGTCGAACCTATTGCAGCGGAAGGACTTGAATGGGAAAACATTCGAAGAACTTGATAAATCAGTGGAGAGAAGGCTCAGGAATTCATTTCTGCGCGGGGTCATTATTAGACAATTGACGCCTGTCGATGAGACTCCGCAGAGCGTTTATCACATTTATGAACGACTGAACATGGGGGGAGAGCAACTTGCTCCCCAAGAAATAAGAAATGCAATTTTCAGGGGGGAAATTCTGGATGCATTTAAAAAACTCAATAATTTGCCCAGTTGGCGAAAAATTTACGGAAAATCTGACATAGATCCGAAGCAACGGGACATTGAATTAATCTTGCGGCTATTTGCCTTGTTCGAAAATTCTGATAATTATCAGCCTCCGATGAAAGATTTTCTGTCAAGTGAAATGTCTTTGAACAAATCCTTCGCCTCGCGTCGGGCAAAAAAATTCGTGAAAAGTTTTAAATTAATATCTGATAAAGTATCAAAGGCTATTGATCGCCCGTTTCGACCAAATGGACCGTTGAACGCCGCAACAATGGAGGCGATAATGATTGCGCTGATGGAAACCGGCGAACAATCCAAAATCCGCCCCGATGTGTATGAGGAGCTGCTGAGTGATGAAGAATTTCTTCAAGCTATTTCATCGAATACCACGAGTCGGGAGAACTTGATTACGCGCCACGAAGTAGCGAAGGAGTATTTGTCGTTACCATGAGAGACTCGCTTCACGAAAACTTTCTCCATATCCGCTCCTTGGCTAAGGAAATCGACAAGTATGTGATTCACGCGAACGGCGTATACGCTCACCTTGAAACCAATATCGCCGGTATGCTCGCAGTTTCCATTGTCGCGACATATGAGGATATCGTCCGCAGCACTCTCATTGAGTATGCGGAGAGAAACCACCCGAAGTTCCACACTTATGTTAGCATCGATTTTGAAAGAATGAATTCAAAGATCAACCTAAGCGACCTTCATCATTATTCCCGTAAATTTGGATTATCTCCATGGGAGAGTGAAGGATCCCAAAAGGATCTCACCACGTTTCAAAAGCTTTTGCATTTTAGAAAGCCTGACATTGAGAGAAGATTGAATCGCGATTTATATATGAGCTACAACAATTTGTTTAAATGGAGAATAGCTTACGCCCACAGACGTTTCTCGATGGCAACTCTAAAGGAAGTTTATACCACTCACCATGTGGCAAAGCATGTAATAAAGGCATTCGTGGACGCATTCGAACAGGGATGAATTTCCCATTTAATTGTTGGAAGTACGCACTACGCAATTGAGAATCCTGAAGAAATTGAATAATCCTTCCAATCCGCAAATGGTAAAATTGAAGAAACTCCATCATCGCTCAATTTTCCACAACGTCAAGCCATTAATCTCACTAATAACTCGGTGCCGGACCT
The DNA here is from genome assembly GCA_028281405.1 of Hasllibacter sp. GTDB lineage: Bacteria > Pseudomonadota > Alphaproteobacteria > Rhodobacterales > Rhodobacteraceae > JANQKA01. The sequence goes on from JANQKA010000674.1 coordinate 6,150, forward strand.
GTGACGAGGCAAATTGCTCCAAACATCGTCAAGTATTACGTTTCATGGTGTAATAGTGATGACGCGCCCGATTATCATTTTGAAGCCTGACACTGTCGAGACCGGCGAGTTCTCCGGCGAATTCTTCGGGCGGTTCAGGTCGTCGGATATCCTCATCTCCGGCACCACCGGACGGGCGTCCCGAACCAATGCCCAGCGGGAATTGGACCTCAACGTCCTGAACTAGATTCCGAAGCTGATGACCGCGTTGACTGCGCCCCGGAAACTCGACGACTTCACCGAAGCCGGCAACGAAAACATCGGCGACCTCACCGACGACAGGAACGCATCCTTCGATCCCGCCGAGGATTGGGTGCTCAACACGCGCACAATCGACGAAATCCAGGAAGCCGCCTGGCGGGACGGATGGGGCGACGTGATGCGCTACGCCACCGACCGCGCGGCGCGGGATTGCACCGACACCAACGATCCGGTTCCGGCGACGAAACAATCCGAGTAGAAACGAAACGGTCGCCGAACCGAATACAACCGCCCCTAAGGGCAAACTCAACAATAAGACAAGCAAATGACAACCAATTTCTCCAATCTTCCCAGGGAATTGCACCCAGCGCTCGAGACATTCCCCGGCGATTTCCGCGTCATCAACCCCGACGGTGGCCGGGTTTCCGGAGGGTGGGCGAGTACGAGAAAGACATCCTGCCCAAGGTCGCCCCCGGAATTCCGCTCAGGGACGCGCTGATCTCCATGGATTCGACGCTCCGAAACAGTGATTGGGTCGCGATGGAGGAGCATCCCGCGTTCCTGGCGGAGATTCCCGACATCGACGCCGAACCCGCGGGGACGCCCCTCCAAGCGATCGATTTCCACATCAATTTCGATCACTGCTGGGGCGTCACGCAAGTCAGGGCGACCGAGCACACCCCGGGTTGCGACGGAAACAAGCACCAAATTTATCTACACAAAATTGTGCGGTTCAGCAAAAAATGTTCAATATCTTTTCCGGCGGTTGGTGGCGGAATCTGCCTTGACACCGCCTGTGGATTCGCTACTTTTTCAGTCAGAGGACGACATGATGATCAGCTTGAATGCAAAATCGACGGTGATGTTCCCGGCCAGCGTGAGACAACAGGCCGACTCCGATTCGTTCGGTCACCGCATTCCGGTCATCGCGGCACATGCTGCAGTTCAGCGAAGCGCGAGGCCCCCCCAGTGGCTGTCCTCGTTATCAACGCATCCGCGGCGAACAACGTTCGTGCCGGGTTGGGGCGCCCGGTGGAATCCCATGACGGCACCCGAGGGTCCCCCCGCACGTCACTTTCTCACCAGACTGTGCATCCGGCATAAAGTGAATCAGTTCAACACAATCTGCGGAAGGAGACTGAATTTCCATCCGCGGAATACGTTTGCAAATCTCTCCGTGGGAGCGTGCCGCTCCACCTTGCGACAGAGCGAACAACGCGATGTTACCCGGAGGGCGACCAGATAGCCCGGGTGACGTATTCAGCTCCCCCGAACAGCCAACTTTGACGGAAGAAGACCCATCATGACGAAAATCGCGACCACCGAAGAAATCCTTGTTCAGGATGACGACCGCAACGTCGAGGAATCGATTCGCATCGACGACAAGATGGACAGCACGACCGAGGCATCCCGCCTCGAATATGATTTCATCGCCACTCCAACCGACTATACGCTAGAGTACATCGCGGAAAATTTCGGTGAAAAAATTATCGTTCCTTCGTACCAGCGAGACTACGCATGGAATATCCAACAAGCGTCCGCGCTGATTGAATCTTTCATTATTGGATTACCCGTTCCGCAGCTGTACCTATTTCTAAACAGCAAGGGAAACTATGAAGTGATTGATGGCCAGCAACGTATTACATCGATTAAATATTTCTTAAATGGACGCTTTCCATCCGGAAATTCCGGGAAAGGGTTCCGAACTTTCAGGTTGACCGGTCTTCTGCGGAGGTCGGACCTGAACGGCAAAACTTTCGAAGAATTGGATTATTACATTGGAGACAGACTCGTGAATTCAACGATACGTGCCATCATAATCATGCAGTCGGAGCCAATCGAAGACAACCCAGAGTTGGTATATCATATTTTTGAGAGACTCAATGCGGGAGGAACGAGACTCTCTTCACAGGAGATTCGGAATGTAATGTGTCATGGAGAAATCCGCACACAATTGGAAAAACTCAACAGTTTGGAGAGTTGGAGAAAAATTTTCGGCAAGCTCAGCCCTGACCCCAAACAGAGGGACATTGAATTAATTTTGAGACTATTCGCATTATTTGAAAATTCGAATAACTACCAACCACCAATGAGGGACTTTTTGACAAAGGAAATGTCATCGCACAGATCTTTCGATTCGGATAAATCTCGGAGATTCGCAAAAAAATTCGTTCAGACATGCGATCTCGTAATAATATCTATCGAAAATCCATTTCGTCCTCAAGGACCGTTGAACGCCGCCGCGTTGGAAGCGGTGATGGGTTCGCTCATGGAGGCCGAAAATGTTCCGGCAATTCTCACCGAAGGCTATGAAAAATTGATGGGCGACGATGCGTTTCAACGTGCGATATTGTCCAACACCACAAGCCGCGAAAACGTTATGATCCGCAAAGAAAGAGCAACGGAGTTGATCTTCAAGTCATGAGCCATCTTCTCCGCCAAAATTTCCAACATATCCAGGAATTGGCCGAATACTTGGTTGATCTCGTGAGCCGCAAGGAATAAAAACCGCTCGACTGGGCATCGAAATTTCCGGCATGTTCGCCATCTCAATTGCAGCCAAATATGAAAAAATCGTTCGCACCACCCTGATTGACTACGCAGAAAAGTGTCATCTAAATTTTCAGATATACGCAGAGTCGAATTTGAAAAGGATGAACTCAAAAGTTTCCCTCGGCGATTTGAGAGGATACGCCTTGAATTTTGGTTTGAAGCCCTCGAAGCCGATTCAAGGAATAAAGAAATCAACCATATTTCACGAACTTCTGGAGTCCCGGAGGAAAGCAATCAAAATCGAACGCGGCTTAGACCTTGGGATTATTTATGGAAATCTATTCACATGGAGGCACTCCCACACCCATAGTGGAACAATCCCGGCATCGTTCGATGATGAAAATAATTCTCACGGAATTGCCAAAAACGTGATTGAAGCATTCGTTGAAGCGTTTGAAAGTGAATGATATTGTATTTTAATATCGAAGCACGCCGCTCTTCCGCCGACAGGACCGGTTTGGATTGCGCGCTTGCGAATGCCGGATTGTCGTCCCAACGCCTCCCGCTGCCCGGGCGCGAGGAGGGATGCGCCGCCCCACGCCCGGTCTCCATCACAGTCCGACGCGATATCAACTGCACCCGGTGGTGGCGCCGCACGAATTGCACTTGAGACAGGTTCCATTGCGGACCAGCGTGAAATTTCCGCATTCACCGCAGGAATCCCCTTCGAATCCCATCAATCTGGCCTGCATACGCGCATCCCCGGCCACGACGGGCGAGGAAACTTCGGCCCCCCCGGCCATTTCGGCTACCCCGCCTTGTCCCACGGCCGCACGAAGTTCAGTCGAAGCGTCCTGCCCCCCTTGGAGTAGCACCAATCCATGCTTGCCACGCCCCCGCATGAAGCCTGCTCCGGTGAGCTTCTTCAGAACTTCGTAGGGATTCTCTCCATCGCTCTCCGGAACTTTTGCGACATTGGATTCTTCCCCGTCTCCGCCGCGGCCAAGATCGCCGTGGGTTTCTTCGGGCTGCACATGGGCGAGATCTTCCCTGCCCAGGTAAGAAACCGCCAACTCCCGGAAGATGTAATCGAGAATCGAGGTCGCGTTCTTGATCGAGTCGTTGCCCTGCACGATGCCCGCGGGTTCGAAGCGGGTGAACGTGAAGGCTTCAACGAATTCGTCGAGAGGCACGCCGTACTGCAGCCCCACGGAGACCGCGATGGCGAAGTTGTTCATCATCGCCCGGAGGGCGGCGCCCTCCTTGTGCATGTCGATGAAGATTTCGCCCAGCGAATGGTCGTGATACTCGCCCGTCCTCAGGTAGACCTTGTGCCCTCCGACGATGGCTTTCTGGGTATAGCCCAGACGTCGCTGCGGCATTCTTCGGCGACCCTTGACCACCTCGTTCTCGGCGACCTTCTTGACCAGCGCCCGCGTCTTCTCCCGCTGCGTGGCGGCCTCCAGAACTTCGGCGTCCTCCTCATCATCCTCGACCAGGGCCGAGGCCAATGGCTGAGACAATTTACAGCCGTCGCGATAGATCGCGTTGGCTTTGACGCCCAGCGACCAGGAAAGTTCATAGGCGCTTTTGCAGTCCTCGACCGTGGCGTCGTTCGGCATGTTGATGGTTTTCGAGATGGCCCCGGAAATGAACGACTGCGCGGCCGCCATCATCCGAATGTGGCTGTCCACAGAAAGGAACCGCTTGCCTTTCACCCCGCAGGGGTTGGCGCAGTCGAACACATGGAGGTGTTCGTCCTTTAGATGCGGCGCGCCTTCCAATGTCATTGTTCCGCAGACATGGTTGTTCGCGGCCTCGATGTCCGCCTTGGAGAACCCGAGATGCGTCAACAGGTCGAAGGACGTGTCGAGCCACTTTTCCTGCGGAATTCGCAACACGTCGGTGCAGAATTCGGCGCCCAGCGTCGTCGGGTTGAACACGAAGCGGATGTCGAAGGCCTCGGCCAAGGCCATTTCGACGTTTTCGATTTCCCCTCCGCCGAATCCGCGATCCGTGAGACTCTCATGGGAAATCGCCGGCGCGTCGGCGAGCGTTCCGCGTCCCACGGCGTAGGAGGAGATATCATTGATCTGCTCCCGATCATAGCCGAGATTCCTCAGCGCGGCCGGAACGGACCGATTGATGATCTTGAAGTAGCCGCCCCCGGCGAGTTTTTTGTATTTGACCAGCGCGAAGTCCGGTTCAATGCCGGTGGTGTCGCAATCCATTACCAAGCCGATGGTTCCCGTGGGAGCGATCACCGTGGTCTGCGCGTTCCGGAATCCGTGCACCTCGCCGAGTTCCAAGGCTTTGTCCCAAGCTTTCATTGCGAGTTCGACGAGATGATTGTCCGGACAGTTCGCGTGATCGAGCGGCACCGGTGTCACGGCGAGATCCTCGTATCCGTTCTTCGTTCCGTAAGCCGCGGTTCGATGGTTGCGGATCACGCGCAACATGTGCTCCCGGTTATCGCCGAATTTGGCGAACGCACCCAATTCACCGGCGATTTCGGCGGATGTGGCGTAGGAAATCCCGGTCATCAGGGCGGTCAACGCCCCGCAGAGCGCGCGGCCCTCGTCGCTGTCGTAGCCCAATCCCATGCTCATCAGAAGGCCGCCGATGTTGGCGTAGCCGAGACCGAGCGTCCGGAAGTCGTAGCTGCGCCGAGCGATCTCCTTCGACGGGAACTGCGCCATCATCACGCTGATTTCCAAAGTGAGGGTCCAAAGGCGGATCGCGTGCGTGTACAATTCCGCGTCGAACCGGCCGTCCCTGTGGAATGTCAGCAGGTTCATCGACGCGAGGTTGCAGGCGGTGTCGTCGAGGAACATGTACTCCGAGCACGGGTTGGAGGCGCGGATTTCGCCGTCTTCCGGACAGGTGTGCCAAGCGTTCACGGTGTCGTGGTATTGAACCCCCGGATCGGCGCAGGCCCACGCCGCGTGCCCCACCCGCTCCCAGAGTTCGCGCGCGGACACCGTCTTGGCGACCGACCCGTCCACGCGGTTCAGAAGATTCCAAGGTTTGTCGCCCCGCGCCGCCTCCAGAAAGGCGTCGGTGACGCGGATGGAATTGTTGGAATTCTGGCCGGACACCGTGCCGTAGGCATCGCTGTCCCAGTCCGTGTCGTAGGTCGGAAATTCGATCCCGGTGTAGCCTTGCTTCGCGTAGTCGAGAACGCGTTTGATGTAGGTCTCCGGAATCGCCGACTTCTTCGCGTCGCGGATCGCCGTCGCGAGTGCCTTGTTGGCCTTCGGGTCGTTGGCTTCGCCCTCCGGGCCCTCGAAGTCCCCGATCGCCGCGAAGATGGCGTTCAGTTTCTCCTCGTGCATCTTGGATCCCGCGACGAGGGCCGCGACCTTCTGTTCTTCAACGACCTTCCAATCGATGAAGTCCTCGATGTCCGGGTGATCCGCGTCGACGATCACCATCTTTGCGGCGCGGCGGGTTGTGCCGCCCGACTTGATGGAACCGGCGGCGCGGTCTCCGATCTTCAGGAATCCCATGAGTCCCGACGACTTGCCGCCCCCCGACAGCCCCTCCCCTTCGCCGCGGAGGGACGAAAAGTTGGATCCGGTGCCGGACCCATACTTGAAGAGCCGCGCCTCGCGGACCCAAAGGTCCATGATTCCGCCGTCGTTCACGAGGTCGTCGTTCACGGACTGGATGAAGCAGGCGTGGGGTTGGGGATGCTCGTACGCCGACGAGGACTTCGCCAGTTTGCCGGTGTCGTGCTCGACGCGGTAGTGGCCCTGGGGAGGGCCGTCGATGCCGTAGGCCCAGTGCAGGCCGGTGTTGAACCATTGCGGCGAATTCGGCGCGGCCATCTGACCGGCCAGCATGGCGCGCATCTCGTCATGGTATGCGCGGGCGTCCTTCTTCGTGGAGAAGTACCCGCCCTTCCAGCCCCAATAGGTCCAAGCCCCCGCGAGGCGGTCGAACACCTGCTTGCTCGAGGTCTCCCCCCCGAACCGCTCGGACTCGGGCAGTTTGGCCAGTTCCTCCTCGTCGGGAACGGAGCGCCACAGGAATTCAGGGACGCCCTTTTCGGCGACCCTGCGCAGCTTGGCCGGAACGCCGGCCTTGCGGAAGTACTTCTGCGCGATCACGTCGGACGCCACGCCACTCCAGCTTTCCGGAACCTCGATCCCCTCGAGTCGGAACACGGTGGTGCCGTCCGGGTTGCGGATGTCGGATTCCGTGGTCGTGAACGGGATTCCGTCGTAGGGGCACGTCCCGGCACTTGTCAGGCGGCGTTCGAACTGCATCTCTTTCCTCATCGCTCATTGGTCGTCTCGTCCGGCACGCGCCGGCAACGTCGCCCGGGGTCGGTCGGCAAGCCCCTCGACCGCCGGGGCGCGGGCCCCGAAGCGTCCGAGCGGTGAATCTCCCCGCCACGACCGAGGCCACAAGATATGGTGCTGCCCCGCTCGACACGCACTAACTGGCGGCAATTTATGGCGACCGCAAACAGATTTTTGGTCTGGAAAATAAGGGATTCGCGAGACTGCGCCAAGAATTCGTACTCCGCCGGCCTCCCACGCTCCGCTCCAGCGACGCCGCGCCCGACGATGAGGGGAGGCGCCGCCGCGACCTTCCGCGAATCGCCACGGCGGCCGCTCCCGCGGTCCAACGGAAGTTGCTCGAGCAAAATCCTGACTGGACCGGAGACCGAAATGGAAGCGATTCGCGGATGCCGTGGAGCGGCGAATCACCCGCGCCATAAAGATGCCGAGGCGCGATTCGCCCAAGGGAATAGTCCGATCAGGGGGCTTCGCGGCGATCGGGCTCCTGCGGGACGGCGTCCTGGCGATTCGCGAATCACGCGAATCAGGCGTGGTGTCCCCGAACTCCCCAACGTTCCTAGGAAAATCGGACCGTTGCAGGTCTTTGGATCCTCGGAACCGCCGACATCGGATCCGACTTGCACGGAACCGCGGGATTTTGGGTGCCGACGAAGCGGCCCCAACTTGGCCGAGCAACAGCAAATGCCAGCAATCACACACATTCATGTGGAATTCCGACCGATCATCACGATTCGCGGTCCAACCGCGGCGCGGTCGCGAATCATCCGGCGCCGCGGCATCCACACCCCGGTGAATCCGCCCAATCACGCCCCGCCGCCCCGCGGCGAATCACCCGCGAAGGCTTGTAATCACAAGTATTCATGCGGAAAATCGCCCTAATCGCCATGATTCGGCATCCGACGGCCACGCGCGCGAATCACCCGCCAATCGACCAGGCGTTCGCGCCCGGCCTTACCCGACAGCCGCCCGCGCGAATCACCCATGACCACTCTCATCCCGCCGCAAGGCACCTCCCTGACAGCCGCGTGCGAGCGAATCACCCGCGTGCCGCGCCGATTTGCGCAAGCGGTAAAGGCCGACAGCCGCGTGCGCGCGAATCACCCGATGGAGGCGGAGGGCCGGTTGCCCGACACGCTCTTACAGCCGCGCGCGCGCGAATCACCCACCGAAGGGATCCACCGCATCCGCATCCCGGCGACTCCATTCGCCACACCTCGCCGCCCGTCACGAATCGCCCATCGGCCAACCAGCCGCATCTTCATGGAAGCCCCCGACACCGGGATTCCGACCCGCGATGCCTTCGCCTTCGGGCATCGCTTCCGCGCCCGCGCGGTTCGGGATATCGACCACGAAGCGCCGGCGAATCACCGACGGTCGACCGGAGGCCATCCGCATTCCCGCGAAACCCCACCGCCATCGGGGTCCGGACCCGCGGGAAAGAGGCCTATTCGTGCGAATCATCCTCGGAACGCGCCCGTCAGTCCAGCGATAGCCAGGGGATCGACCCAGGGAAACGGGTCCGGTTCGGCCTCCGCGCCATCACGCGGTTCCGGAAATCTGAAGGCGCGCCGCCGAGTTGGCGAATCACCCGCCGGGAGCCCCGACATCGGCATCCCGCGAAGGCCCCTGCTTCGCCGGGCATCGAATGAGTGGCGGTGACCCGGCTTCCGCAACGCCGCTCGATTCCCGCGCGACGCCGCCACCGCTCGACTTCGGAGACGCATCCGCGCGGTCCTTCGCTCCAGCGAATCACCCACCGCCGATCCTCCTCCCCCGACATCCTTCGCGCGAAATCCCGCCGGACTCCCGGATCATCCCGATTCGCGTGGCGCCACGCCCGCCCCCCGGTTTCCGCGGCGCGCTCCGCATGCCCGGGCCCATGGCGTCGTCACCCGGGGAATCGCCCGCCGCCGAACCACGGCCGCCGAATCGCCGCCGGCGACAGTTCACCGAACCGCGGTCGGGTCGGGGGGACGCCATCGGAGCCCCCGGCTCACGAATCGCTCCCGCCGCATGCACATGGAAGATGGTCGGAGCGGCGAGATTCGAACTCACGACCCCCTGTACCCAAAACAGGTGCGCTACCAGACTGCGCCACGCTCCGAACTCCGCCAGCATAACGCATCACGATCGGATTCAAAACCTTCGAATCCCTTTCTACCCCACGGTGGCCAAAAAATATAAACCCGCCCGCGAATCCGCATGCGGGAGAGGCTCTTGACGCAGGACGAGACCGACGCGTTCCGCTGGAGCGATCGCGTCCACCTGGCCCGATTCGGATCGATGATTGCGCTCGGGGCCTGCGCCGGAGCCGCCGCCTGGCTCGCGGGACTGCCCCTTCCCTTCATGCTGGGCGGCGTCCTGACCACGATCGCGATGTCGGTTCGGATGGCGGCGCGCGGCGGGACCCTGCCCTATCCCACTCCCCTGCGGCTGTTCTTCGTCGGGGTGATCGGCGCGATGATCGGGTCCACGTTCTCCCCCGCGCTGGTATCCGCGCTTCCCGGCCTCGCGCTCACCATGGCCGGGATGCTGGTCTACGTCGCGCTGAGCCACGCCGGCGGATTCGCGATCTGCCGCCGATTCGGCGGCTACGACAGGGCCACGGCCTTTTACTCGGCGATGCCCGGCGGACTTGTGGAGGCTTTGGAGCTGGGAGCGCGCTCCGGCGGCGACCTCGGCGTTCTGGCCACCACCCACTTCCTGCGCGTGCTGGCCGTGGTCGTGACCATTCCGCTGGCGTTTTGGCTCCTGTCGGGAGAGGCGGTCGGCAGCGCCGCGGGCCGGGGCTTCGCGGCGGCCCCGGCCAATGCCGTCGACATCTGCCTGATCGCCGTCCTGACCCTTGCCGGCCTGCAAGCCGGCCGTCGTCTGCGCGTGCCCGCTCCCCATCTCATGGGTCCGATGCTCGTCAGCGCCGCCGCGCACGGCGCGGGCATCATCGACACCTCCAGCCCGACATGGCTTCTATTCCTCGCACAGCTGTTCGTCGGCGTCGGCCTGGGAGCGCAATTTTCGAGAACAAAGCGTTCCGGTCTTGGACGCATCATCGCCACGACGGCGGTCATGATAACCTACATGCTCGCGCTCAGCCTCGCCGGCGCGCTGATTCTGGCCGGCCCGGCCGGCTTGGGCGCGGCGGCGATCTTCCTTTCCTTCGCTCCCGGCGGCGTGACCGAGATGGGTCTCATCGCCCTGTCGCTGTCGGCGAGTCCGGTGGTGGTGGCCGCGCACCACTTCTTCCGCATCTTCGTGACGGTCATGATCGCCGCGTGGTCCGCCAGGTTCTTCGATCCGGGCGCGGACAGGCCTTAACCGCCGCAGGGCCATGCCGCCGCCGCGCCGATGGATGGATGCCGCATCTCGGTCCCCTCGGAGACGCCGAGGGCCGCCGCCGTCCCGCCGTTGACCTCAAGCACGAATTTCACCGCACCTCCCAATGGAATCGGGGTCTCGTCGAGCGGAACCGCCCCGGCGTGAACGCGGGTGGCCGTCCCGCTCCCGTCGAAGGCGATCATGTCCAAGGGAATCAGCGTGTTGCGCATCCAGAACGACAGGGGCTTCTCGCGCTCGAACACGAACAGCATGCCCGAGGAGCGCGGCATGCTCTCCACGAACATGAGGCCCTCCGCCCGCTCCGCGGGCTCGTCCGCCACCTCGACTTCGAATCGGGCGGTTCCCCAATCACCGCGGAGGTGGACTTCGTCCGCGCCGCAGGCCGCGAACGCCGCGTTCGCGAATGCGCACGCCGCGGCGGCGAGCGGCGCGGACTTGCCGATCACCTTCTCAGGGCCGTGTCCCATGAGAGGATTTCGACCGCCATCAGGCCCCGGTCGCCCTCCGCCATTTTGAGGCAGACGGCCTCGCCGGCCTGGAGGTCCGAGAAGCCGCAGCGGTGCAGCGTCTCGATGTGGATGAAGATGTCCTCGGCCTTGCCGAACACGTTGGCGAAGCCGAAGCCCTTGATCCTGTCGAACCACTTCACCCTGGCGGCCATGATGTCCAGCGCGTCGAGGTCGCCCTCGAAGCACCGGCCCGCCACGTCGCGCACCTTGCCGATCCGCAGGATCTCCACGGCCTGCATGCCGCGCGGGGTGCGCTGGACTCCGATTTCGACCTCCGTGGTTTCGGCGATCGAACTCTGTCCGAAGTTCCGCAGAACGTTGGCGTGGAGCAGGATGTCGGGCCCGCCTTCGTCAGCGACGACGAAGCCGAAGCCCTTGGACTGATCGAACCATTTTACTTGGCCCGATACCGGGAACACTGTTTGGAACTCATCTCCGGAGGGTTCACACACCATGTCTTTGTCTCCCTTTAGGGCGGGGGAAACACTCCCCGCCAGTACGGTCGATATGAAACGCTCCCCTTGACGGGGCCGACATAAGCAAACATCATGGATGGAGTCTTTCAACCCCCCATGAGGCCTCCCGCGCGCCGCGCGTCCAGCGGAACCTGTCGTGGAGCCTGAACGCGCCTTCGGCCCAGAACTCCATCTCCACCGGAACGACGCGGAATCCCCCCCAGAAGGGAGGCCGCCCGGGATCCGTTCCCAACCTTAATCCAACCGCGGCGGCCTCCGCAAGCAAAAATTCTCGGCTTTCGAGCGGCCGGGACTGCTTGGACGCCCACGCGCCGACCCGGCTCGGCAGCGGACGCGAGGCGTAGTACCCGTCGGCCTTCGCGCCATCCTCCCTCTCGACCCCGCCCCGGACGCGGACCTGCCGGCCGAGCGACTTCCAATGCATGACCAAGGCCGCCTTGCCCGAGGAGGAAATTTCGAGGCCCTTGGCGCTCCCGTAGTTCGTGTAGAACACGAAGGCTCCCCGCCCGCCTCCCGCCGCCTCGATTTCCTTGACGAGCACCATGCGGACGTTCGGCAGTCCCGCGCCGTCCACCGTCGCCAGCGCGGCGGCGTTCGGATCCCTCGGTTCTGCGCCTTCGGCCTCGGACAGCCAGCGCTTCGCGATCTCGAATGGGTCGTCCCCCGCGAAAATGCCGCTCCGTTCGGTCAAGACTGCGCTCCCTTCGCCTTGTTGCCGGGCCAGAATTCACTTAATGGGGCGGCGATTCAAGATGCGGGAGCGGGGAGCGCGCGATGGCGCAAGGTCTGATGAGCGGCAGGCGCGGTTTGATCATGGGCGTCGCGAACGACAAGTCGATCGCCTGGGGAATAGCCAAATCACTGGCGGAACAGGGCGCGGAAATCGCCTTCTCCTATCAGGGGGACGCCCTGAAGAAGCGGGTCGAGCCGCTGGCCTCCTCCATCGGTTCGGACATGGTGATACCCTGCGACGTGGGCGACGGCGACAGCATCGACGCCCTCTTCTCGGCGATCGCCGAGCGGTGGTCCGGGATGGATTTCCTGGTCCACGCGATCGGATTCTCCGACAAGGGCGAGCTCCGGGGGCGCTACCTCGACACCAGCCGCGGGAATTTCCTGACCACCATGGATATCTCGGTCTACTCGTTCACCGCCGTGGCGCAGAGGGCGGAGAAACTCATGACCGGGGGCGGCTCCATGCTGACCCTGACCTACCTCGGCGCCGAACGCGTCATGCCGCACTACAACGTCATGGGCGTGGCCAAGGCGGCCCTCGAAGCCTCGGTGCGCTATCTCGCCGAGGATCTCGGGAAGGACGGCATCCGCGTGAACGCCATATCCGCGGGCACCATCAAGACCCTTGCGGCCTCCGGAATCGGCGACTTCCGCTACATCTTGAAGTGGAACGAGTACAACGCGCCGCTCCGGCGCACGGTCGATCAGGACGAGGTTGGCAAATCCGCCCTGTACCTCCTGTCCGATCTGGGATCCGGGGTGACCGGCGAGGTGCTTCACGTGGACGCCGGGTACCATGTCGTCGGCATGAAGGCCGTCGACGCTCCGGACATTTCCAAGACCTGACAACGGAGGCGGCCGTCTCCGCGTGGCCGGAGCCGCACGCCGCCGGGCCGCCCGGAAGCCCACCCGCCGGTCCCGCGCGGCGTCGTCCACCCTCCCGCGGCGGGGTCCGCCGCCGGCGCCGATCCCGGACGCGGTGGACGCCGGGGATCCGCGGACCCGGCTCCGCGCCCGCCCGCGCCGTGGCCGCCCCGCCGACCGAGGGTCGGCCACGCCTCCTCTTCCCGCCCATGCCACGACGCCCGGCACGCGCCGAATCGGATCGAATTGTCGCGGTCAACCGTCATGATTGCCGACCCGCCACGGACGTGGCGCTCTTGTCCGGCATCCAACGGCGGCCCCGGCGGTCCCGGGAATCGGGAGCGGCCGACCGATTCCCGATTCGAATCGGATCGGCGGGGCCACCGACCCGGCGTATTCCGCGCGCCCCACCTGTCCGCCGAATGGACCAGACCGCCCTCTTCGAGCCCCAACAATTATTCGGCGGGGAATTTCCGGAGCGGGGACGAGGTCCGGGTGGCCCGGCGGGACCCCGCGGCCGCGCGGGCCGCGAACATGGCGATCGCTCCGCCACGGCGACTCCGGCGCCGCCCGTCCCGCGGGCGCGGGTACTCCGGCAGCGCAACAGGATCGAGGTTGACGTGTGGGGATGGCCGCCCGTCCCGCGGGCGCGGGGACTCCGGCGGCACCCGGAAGGCGGCCGGGACCGGCGGCGGGCGATTCCACGGGATTGGAAGCCGATGTAGGATGCCGCGACTCGAACGACCGCCCGAAGGAAAACGCGCATGAACGACCGACTGCCACACGAAAAAGGCTTCCACGTGAGCTGGGATCAGCTGCATCGGGACGCCCGCGCGCTTGCGTGGCGCCTTGACGGGCATGGTCCTTCCGAAGGCGGATGGAGAGCCGTGGTCGCGATCACCCGCGGCGGCATGGCGCCGGCGATGATCGTGGCGCGCGAGCTCGGCATCCGCGCCGTCGACACGATCAGCGTGAAATCCTACGACCACCAGTCCCAATCCGAGCCGCTGATCATCAAGGCGCCGGACGCCGGCCTCGTCGGCGACGGCGACGGCATCCTCGTGGTCGACGACCTCGTCGACACGGGCAAAACGCTGGAGGTGGTGCGCCGCCAGATGCCCCGGGCCCACGTGGCCACGGTGTACGCCAAGCCCATGGGCAAGCCGCAGGTTCACAGCTACATCACCGAGGTGAGCCAGGACACGTGGATATTCTTCCCGTGGGACATGGCGTTGCAGTATGTGGAACCCTACCGCGGCCAAGGCTGATGACGCGAAGCGTTCCCCTCAATCCCGCCGTCGCCGCGACGCTCCCGCCGCCGATCGAAGCCGCCCGGCGCTGGCTGGAGGAAACCCCGCCGCCGCCGGACCTGCCGCTCCTGAATTTCAGTCAGGCGGCGCCGACCGCCCCTCCGCCCGCGCGGTTGCGGAGGTTCATCGCGGACACCGCGATGAACGATCCCGGCGCGCACCTTTACGGCCCGGTTCTCGGGCTTCGCGAACTCCGCGCGGAATTGGCCTCCGAATGGAGTCGGGAATACGGAGGACGCGTGGAAGCCGACCAGATTTGCGTGACGCAGGGCTGCAATCAGGCCTTCGCCGCAGCCGTGTCCACCCTCGCCGCACCGGGCGACGCCGTCGCGATGCCGGCCCCGTGGTACTTCAACCACAAGATGTGGCTCGACATGAACGGAATCGCGACGGTCCTCCTGCCGACCGGTTCCGATCTGATTCCCGCGCCCGAACGCGCGGCGGAAATGATCGACGGCCGCGTCAAGGCGATCAGCCTCGTCAGCCCGAACAACCCCGCGGGGGTCGAGTATCCCGCCGAGGTGACGCGCGGCTTCTTCGATCTGGCGCGGAACAGGGGCGTCGCGTTGATCCTCGACGCGACCTACAGGGATTTCGACAGCCGCGCCGCGCCGCCGCACGACATCTTTTCCATACCGGATTGGGACGACACGCTGATTCAGCTCTACTCCTTCTCCAAAGCCTACCGTCTGACGGGCCACCGCGTGGGCGCGCTCGCCGCCTCGCCAAGCAGGCTGGCCGAGGTGGAAAAGTGGCTCGACTGCGTGTCGATCTGCGCGAATCAGCTCGGGCAGCGCGCCGCCCTCTGGGCGATGCGGAACCTAAAGGACTGGGTCGCGGAGGAGCGAACCGAAATTCTGGCCCGCCGCGCGGCCATCGAGAGCGCGTTCGCGGGTCTGGACCGCTGGCGGCTGCTCGGGACGGGAGCTTATTTCGCCTACGCCGAGCGCGACGGCGGGCCGCCGTCCGAGGAACTGGCGCGCGGGCTGGTCGCGGAGGCGGGCGTCCTCATGCTGCCCGCCACATGGTTCGCGCCCACCTTGGCGGAAGGCGGCGACGGATCCGCCGAACGCCGGATGCGGATCGCATTCGCCAACGCCGACCGCGATGGAATCGCGGAACTCGCCCGGCGCTTGGCCGCGTTCGACGGCGCATGACGCGGACGTTCGATGATCGCCGCCGCGGGCGGCCGGCCGTTTCCTCCACGGCCACACATCCACACATCCTTCCCGGATGTCCCGCGCGGCTTCCGCCTCCGCCGGATTCATCCGGGCGGCGGCGATTTCCGCGCGACACGAAAATCTCCACATATATTCGGACAGGCGGGAGACGGCGCGGAACTGGATGACCGGGAATACATTGGCATCTCGCGCCGAGACGCCGACAGCGGAACACCCTTGCCCCGTCGCCCCAGCGGGAACATGATCGCGAAATGACGGCCGACGATATCATTTCCGCGCTTGAACTTTCGCCGCACCCGGAGGGAGGGAACTATCGGCAGACTTGGGCTTCGTCGGCCCGTTGCGCCGGAGGCCGCGGAGCCGCGACCTGCATCCTCTTCCTGTTGAAGGCCGGGGAGCGGAGCCATTGGCACCGCGTCGACGCCGAAGAGATATGGCTCCATCACGCCGGCGCGCCCCTCGCCCTCTCGATTTCGGAAGACGACGACGGCCCGGCCCGGAGCCTCCGGTTGGGGCCAAGCATCGCGAACGGCGAAGCTCCGCAGGTCATCGTGCCGAAGAATCACTGGCAGTCGGCCAGATCATTCGGGGACTGGACCCTGGTCGGCTGCGTCGTCTCCCCGGCATTCGAATTCGACGGGTTCGAACTGGCCGGACCCGATTTCGACATCCCCGTCACGGACGGCTGACCACGCCACCGCAAACCGGAACGTCGACCCCGGTCGTGCCCGGCGCGCTCGTGGGCAACCCCTTCGTCACGCGCGCGGCGAGATAGGCGAACGCCTGCGCCTCCAGCATGTCCCCGTCCAGACCCAATACCTCCACCGGTTCCACGCCGCATCCGGAGGAGGACGCGATTCCGGTCATCATTTCGGGATTCGCCCGCCCGCCGCCCGTGACATAAATCCCGCGCGGCGGGTCCGGGCAATGCCGGAGCGCCTCTCCCGCCGAGCGGGCCGCCGCCAGGGTCAATGTCGCCGCCGCGTCTTCGGAAGACAGACCGGCGACGCCTTCGAAAATTTCGGAAAACGCGTTCCGGTCCAACGACTTCGGAGGCTTCCTCGCGAAATAGGGATCCATCAAAAACGCCTCCACCAACGCTTCGTCCGGAGTACCCGACGCGGCCAGACGCCCACCCTCGTCGAAGGATCCCAGGCCTCGGCTCCGCACCATATCATCCAAGGGAGCGTTGGCCGGCCCGGTGTCGAAGGCAAGCAGCGCTCCCGGCGCGGACGGGTCCGAAGCGCGCGGGTCGAGCCAGGTCATGTTCCCCACGCCGCCGAGGTTCAGAAAGGCGACTGGCTCCTCCAATCCCGCCCACCTGGCGCAGGCGTGGTGAAAGAACGGCGCCAAGGGAGCCCCTTCCCCGCCGCGCCTGACGTCTTCCCCGCGGAAATCCCAAACCACCGGAAGCCCAAGCGCGCGGGAAAGCGCCCGGCCGTCCCCGACCTGATGGGTTCCCCGGCCGCGCGGCTCGTGGGCCAGGGTTTGACCGTGAAACCCGACGAGCGCCGCGTCTTGGAACGTGGACAGCAACTCGACGTGCTCGCGCTCCACGACCACCGCCGCCTCGGCTACTCCCGCATCCCCCGGCCACGCTCCCAGCGCCGCCGCCACAACGGCCCGGTCGGGCCCGCTCCGCGCGCGGTAACGCGACTCCCCGAATTCCGCGATCGCCCGCCCGTCGGTCAGCAACATCGCCGCGTCGACGCCGTCAAGGGACGTGCCCGACATCGCTCCCAGCGCCCAGATCGCCCCGTCCATGCCTTTCCCTCCGCGTCCTCCCGCCGTATGAACGCGAGGTAACCCGAAATTGGACGGCGAAGCCATGCCCCACAATCCGAAATCCGATTTCATCCGCGTGATGATCGAACGCGGCTTCGTCGCCGACTGCACCGATCTCCCGGCGCTCGACGAAACCCTCGCGGCGGGGCCCGGGGCGGGTTACATCGGCTTCGACGCCACCGCCGAATCGCTCCATGTCGGCAGCCTCATCCAGATCATGATGCTCCGCTGGCTGCAGCGGACCGGCCACAAACCCATCGTCCTCATGGGCGGTGGAACCACCAGGATCGGCGACCCGTCCTTCCGCGCCGAAGAACGCCCACTCCTGCCCCCCGAACGCATCGACGCGAACATCGACGGCATCAAGAGGGTGTTCTCCAATTACGTCGACTTCGGCGACGGCCCCGGCGACGCCCTCATGGTCAACAATCTCGAATGGCTCGAGGGTCTGAAATACCTCGAATTCCTTCGCGACATCGGTCGCCACTTCTCGGTCAACAGGATGCTTTCGTTCGAAAGCGTGAAGTCCCGGTTGGACCGCGAAACCTCGCTGTCCTTTCTCGAATTCAATTACATGATCCTGCAGGCGTACGACTTTCTGGAGCTCAACCGCCGCCACGGCTGCGTCCTGCAGATGGGCGGGTCCGATCAATGGGGCAACATCGTCAACGGAATCGACCTGACGCGCCGCGTGGTGGACAGGGAGATATTCGGATTGACCTCGCCGCTGCTGACCACCGCCGGAAATCAAAAAATGGGGAAAAGCCTATCCGGAGCGGTCTGGCTGAACGCCGAAATGTTGTCGCCCTACGAATTCTGGCAATTCTGGCGCGACACCGCCGACGCCGACGTGGGCCGTTTTCTGAAGCTGTACACCGAAATCCCCCTCGACGAATGCCGACGGTTGGGCGCGCTCGAAGGAGCGGAAATCAACGAAGCCAAAGCCCGGCTCGCCAACGAAATCACGACGCTGGCGCACGGGGCGGACGCCGCCGCGGCGGCCGAAGCCACTGCCCGCGAGGTGTTCGAAAAGGGCGGAACCGGAGACGAGTTGCCGACGCTGGAACTTTCGACCTCCGAGGTCGGCGAAGGCATCCCGGTTTCACAGCTCATCGTGCGGACGGGATTGGCGAAGTCGGGCAAGGAGGCGAAACGCCTGATCGCGGACGGCGGCGCCCGCGTGAACGACGCGCCGGTGACCGACGCCGGGATGTTGATAACCGTCGACCAACTCGCCGTCCCCCTCAAACTTTCGGCGGGCAGGAAACGTCACGCGCTGGCGCGGCTGTCCGGTTGATCGTCACAGGCACGGCCCGCCACCGCGGGCCGCCCCGGCACTCCCTCCGGAGCGAGCGGAAGATTCCCGTGAGGAGCCGCGGAAGGGTGGATGTATTCCGACGGGTCGGCCCCCACCCGGCGTTTCTTCCGCAGAAGGAATAGCACCCCCCATCCGCTATACGTCCCGCTCGGCGGAGCGGAAGCGTCGAGTTGAAATCGTCCCCGCCACCCATCGGGCAGCGACATCCCGCAGGCCTCCGCTTTTTCCAGCATCCATGCGAGCGGGATGTTTGACAGCGGCCTGGCGCGCGTCCACGAGAGAATGTGCCCCCCGACATCTCCGTGGGCGCCGCGGAACCAGACCTGTTCGACATGCCCGGCGCCCCCCGGGGGGGAGTCCCAAATGACCGGGGCGTACGCCAACCGGTCCTCGTCGAGCGCCAAGGCTTGAAATCCGTGCCGGACGCGCGGCCCCAGCGTGTGGTTGTGGAAACGGAACGGATCGGGTGGGACGCGCCAGGCGAACGGCCAAGGCAGTCCGAACAGCCGCGCTTCCGTCTGAAGGATGGTTCTGATTCCCGGCCGGCCCCGCGGGCCGCGGAACCCCAGGGCCCTCACCGTGTCCCATACCCCCACCATCTCGATCCTCGTATCGGCGTGGCACCACGCCGACGCGAATTTCCCCATGTGGTCCTCCGCCCGCGTCCGATAAAGCCGCCAAGCCGTGCGGATGTTCGCGACCGTGGCGTGTTTGGACCTGAGCAGGCCCACCATGTCGATCATTCCCGCCAAGGAGCGGACCGCGTAGGCTCCGCGGGAATAGCCGAACAGGAAAATCCGGTCGCCACGCCTGTACCGGGTCGAGATGAAGCCGTAGGCTTCGCGGATTTGACGGCCCATTCCCCGTCCCTCCGCGACATCCCGCCAATTCCACACCCCGCTCCACTGGTCGCCGGGATGGTAGAACACGCGCATGCGGGATTCCGGCGCGATATCGCTCAATAAACCGAAGGTGAGGCCGGCGTTCGATTCGAACCCCGGTTTCAGACTCGACATGGTTCCGTCGAGAATGACGACGTGATCGACCGGGCCCCGTCCGGGCGCCGAATCGCCCGACACAATCCTCGGGCGCCCGGCGTGGACCTGCCCCGGCATTCCTCCCCCGTCATCCGGCTTCGGCAAGCCACCCCCAGACGCGCAGGGGCGTGTAGGGCATGTCGGTCCGGCGCACCCCCCGCTCCCAAAGCGCGTCTTCGACCGCGTTGGAGACGGCGGCGAGGGCTCCCACGGTCCCCGCTTCGCCGCATCCCTTCATGCCGAAGGGATTTCCGGTGGACGGCACCGGCGCCGAATGAAAATCGATCATCGGCGTGTCGGGCGCACGCGGCAGGGCGTAATCCATGAAGGACGCAGCCATCAATTGTCCGTCGTCGTCATACACCACGTGCTCGGTCACGGCCTGCCCGATGCCTTGGACGACTCCTCCATGCACCTGACCCTCCGCGAGAATCGGATTCATGAGGACGCCGAGGTCGTCGACGACGGTGTATTTGTCCACCTTCACGACCCCGGTGTCGGGATCGACCTCCACTTCGCAGACATGCGCTCCGTTGGGATAGCTGCGGGCCTCGATCTGCTCGCGGTGCTCGTGGCGCAGCAGGTCGTCCCGGCCCTTTTCCCGCGCCAACTCGGCCGCCTCGATCATTGTCGCCGTCCGGTTCGACCCGGGCGAGGAGAACCGGCCGTCATCGAAGTCAACCGGTTTCGAATCCCACTCTCCGGCGAGAAATTCCTTGAACGCCTCGACCGCCTTCAAGACGTTGCCCCGCGTCGCGGTTCCCTGCGTGGTGACGGAGCGCGACCCGCCGGTTCCGCCGCCCTGCTTGATTCGATCGCTGTCTCCCATAACCACGTCGATCGCGTCGAACGGGATGCCCGAAAATTCGTGCAGCACCTGCTTGTAAACCGTCTCGTGGCCCTGGCCGTTCGACACCGTTCCGACATGGAGCGCGGCGCGTCCCTCCCCGTCGAACTCGATCGCCGAACTTTCGGCCGGATCGCCGAGGATCGATTCGATGTAATAGCACAGGCCAAAGCCCCTCAACTTTCCGCGGCGTCCGCTTTCGGCCTTGCGCGCGGCGAATCCGGCGCGGTCCGCGATGGTCTCGGCCCGCCCCAGCACCATGTGGAAGTCGCCCACGTCGTAGGTTTCGCCCGACGCGGAAACATAGGGCATCTGTTCCCGCGTGATGAAATTCTTCCGCCGCAACTCCCAAGGGTCGACTCCCAATTCGCGCGCCGCCGCGTCCATGGCGCGCTCCAGCGTGAATATCGCCTCGGGACGCCCCGCCCCCCGGTAGGCGTCGACCTGAGTGGTGTTCGTGAACACGCCCTTCACCCCGAAGAAGAAATTCCGCACGTCGTAAACGCCCGTCAGCACCCTGAGCGAGAGGTTCGTTTGGATGTTCTGGCTGTAGTTCGAGCAGTATGCTCCGATGTTCGACACCGAATTCACCCGGTAGGCCGTCAGCCTGTGGTTGGCGTCGAACGCCAATTCGGCGGTGCTCACGAGATCCCGGCCGGCGTTGTCGGTCAACATCGCCTCGCTCCGGTCGCTCATCCAGCGCACCGGACGGTCCAGCATCCTGGCCGCGAGTCCGCAGAGGTATTGCTCCGGGTAGTCCATGCCCTTCATGCCGAAGCCGCCGCCGACGTCCGGAATCGTGATGCGGACGTCATCCTCGTCCATGTTCAGGATTTTGGCCGTGTTCCGCTTGGGGCCCCATGCGTTCTGGTGGGAAACGCAAATGTGGAGCCGCCCATCCTCCATCCGCGCCCAATTTCCGCGCGGTTCCATGGACACGCAGTGGATGCGGTTGTCCTCGACGGTCAGCGACACCTTGTGCGCGGCGGCTTCGAACGCGGCCGCGGTCGCCTCCTCGTCGCCCGCCGCCCAATCGAACACCACGTTCCCGGGCGCCTCCTCGTGCAGGGTCTCGCCCCCGGGCCGCAACGCGGTGTGGGCGGGCAGGTCGTCGATCTCGACCTCGATCAGTTCGGCGGCGTCCTTGGCTTGCTGAAGCGTGTCGGCAACGATGTAGGCGATGGGCTCGCCGACGAAGCGCACCTTGTCCTCGGCGAGAATCGGCCGCTTGGGCCGGGCGCCCTTGCTGCCGTCGCGGTTTTCGACCGGCACGAAGTCCATGCCCTTGTCGATGCCTTGGGCCGCGAGCGTGTCCCTCGTGATGACGAGTCGCACGCCGGGCGCGGCCTCCGCTCCGGACGCGTCGACCGATTTCAGAACGCCGTGGGCCACGGTGGACCGCAGCACATGGGAATGCAGCGCGTCATCCGGCGCGGTGTCGTCGATGTACCGTCCCGTACCGGTGAGGAAGCGCAGGTCTTCCGTGCGGCGGATTGGCTGGCTCACACCGAATTTCTGGATCTGCATCGTCGACTCCGCTGATTGAAGTTTCGCGGGATACTACCGCTCCGGCTTGGTGTCCACACCCGGCCATTGGCGCGCGCCGGGAAATTCGCGTTGGGGCGCGCCGAAGGCGCCGAACCCCGGAGCGGGACGGCTCGTCCGGTTTTCCGTGGTGGATCGCCCGAATCCCCGCCCGGTGCGGCTTCCCCGCCCCGCCACCCGGACGCTCCGTCGAAGGTCCGGCGAACGGACGGAATTGTTCGAATTTTTTTCACGATGCCGCCCAAAGCCTGAAAATCGCCGCGAATCCCGGAGCGGTCCCTGAACCCTCGGTCAAGCGCGCCCGGTGGATGCCGTCGCGGGGGCGGGGATGTCCCCGGTACACCGAGCGCCGTCGGCATTGATGGAATCGATGGCGCGGGCCGCTTGAAGAATCACGCGAATCGTTGGAGCGCTCCGCCCCCATCGTCAACGGATGCGGGGTGCGCGCCAAAGTCGCCGGTTCTCCAACGTGGGGAGTCGGCCCGGGCGTTCGCCCGGACAGCCGCCGTGTCGTCCCCCCGGGAGGCATCGCGGACATTCACCAAAATTTTCGCTTGCTTCCCGGGCGCATCAGGGCTTAAACTATGGAACCAGCCCGGATTTCGGAGACTCCGCGGGCGTCGCGCGGATGTCCGGGGACGGTCGAACGTCCCGGGCCCGGCGGGTCCGCGCGCGCCGTCGGCGGCGTGATCCAAACCGGGATTCCCGTCCCAACGCGCCCCCCGCGGCGGGGCCAACCCGAGGAGACACAGATGCGCGACCACACACCGAATTCCTGGGAAGCGCGGGCCGACGCCCACGGTTTCCACGGCTTCACCGACCTGACGTCGCTGCGTGAACGCGGCGCGGTCGTGCTCACCCACGGGGAGGGCCCTTACGTCTTCGACGTTCACGGCAATAGTTATCTTGACGCGAATTCCGGCCTCTGGAACATGGTCGCCGGATTCGACCACCCCGGCCTCGCCGCGGCGGCGCGGGCGCAATACGACCGCTTTCCGGGATACCACTCGATTTTCGGGCGGATTTCCGACCAAGCCGTCATGCTTTCGGAGAAACTCTCGGAGGTCTCCCCCTTCGAGCAAGCCAAGGTGTTCTACACGAATTCCGGTTCCGAGGCCAACGACACGCTCGTCAAAATGCTTTGGCTGCTCGGCGCGCACGAGGGCCGGCCCGGGCGGCGCAAGATCATCACCCGCAAGAACGCCTACCACGGCGTGACCGCCGTGGCCGCTTCGATGACGGGCAAGCCCTACAACGATCTGTTCGGCCTGCCCCTGCCCGGCTTCATCCACCTCACCTGCCCTCACTATTGGCGCGAGGGCCTCCCCGGCGAAAGCGAGGCCGAGTTCACCTCCCGCCTGGGGAGCGAGCTGGAGGAGGTCATCGCCCGAGAAGGCGCCGACACCATCGCGGGCTTCGTGGCCGAACCCGTGATGGGCGCCGGCGGCGCCATTCCGCCGTCGGAAGGCTATTTCGACACGGTCATTCCGATTCTGCGCGCCCACGGGATTCCCGTGGTGTCGGACGAGGTGATCTGCGGCTTCGGCCGGACAGGTCACGACTGGGGATGCGTCCGCTACGGCTTCGTTCCGGACGCGATCATTTCATCCAAGAATCTGACCGCGGGCTATTTCCCGATGGGAGCGATCATCCTCGGGCCGGAACTCGGCGGACGCCTGTCCCGCGCCGTCGACGAGATCGGGGAATTTCCCCACGCCTTCACCGCCGCGGGCCACCCGGTGGGGGCGGCCATCGCCCTCAAGGCCATCGAGGTCATCATGGAGGGCGCCGACGGCGAGGCGCCCCTGGTCGACAACGTGCGCTCCCTGACGCCCGCCTTCGAAGCGGGACTCGCCCGCTTGGCCGAACACCCGAACATCGGCGAGTGGCGCGGCGTGGGGCTGATGGGCGCGTTGGAGGCGGTTCGCGACAAGGCGGCCAAGACGCCGTTCGACAGCCACCTGTCCGTCAGCGAGCGCATCGCCAACACTTGCGCGGACCTCGGTCTCATCTGCCGCCCGCTGGGCCAGTCGGTGGTGCTTTGCCCGCCGTTCATCCTCACCGAGGCCCAGATCGGCGAGATGTTCTCGAAACTCGCATCGGCTTTGGACAAGGTGTTCGACGAGGTCGCCTGACCCGACGGCCCGCCGCGCGCGCGGCGGGGCCCGCGGCCATCATGCGGATATCCGCGCGGACGCCCGAGGGCGACCGCGCGCGCCGCGCGGCCCGCGGCGCGTCCACTTCGAGACTCCTCGGGCGGTTCCTCAGCCCTTTTCCATGCGTTCGATCCTGTCGGCCATGGCCGCGATCTGAAGCTTCATGGCCTCGATCTCGCCGGCGTCGGGATCCGCGTCCTTGTCCGGTTCCGCTTCTTCGGTTTCCGGAACCGGAGCGACGTTCCCGTCCGAATCAACGGGCGCGCTCCATCCTCCCGACACCGCCTTGAGGAACGCCTCCTGCTGCGCGCGCATCGCCTTGAAGCCCGGAACCCCCGCCATCGGATTCATCGGGTTCATCGCTCCCATGCTTTCCATGATCTTCGATTGCCCGTCGCGCAGCATCTCGAAGCTCATCGCGAGGAACTGGGGAACGATCGATTGGGCCTGGTTGGTGTAGCTGCGCACGAGATCGTTGAGCACCGAGATGGGCAGGACGTTGTGTCCGCGGTTTTCGTGCTCCGCTATGATCTGGAGAAGATACTGGCGGGTCAGGTCGTCGCCGGACTTCAGGTCGACGACCTTGACCTCGCGTCCATCGCGGATGAATCCCGCGATCGCGTCGAGCGTCACGTAATCCGACGTCTCGGTGTTGTAGAGCCTGCGGCTCGCATAGCGCTTGATGATGAGCGGTGAATTGGTTTCGGCCACGCGCCGTCCTCCGGCTTTCCGCGTTGCCGGTTTCTAACCGACGCCGCGCGCGGTGGGAAGCCCCCCGTCCAAGCGGCGCGGTCCGCGGCCGGTCGGGCGGGGCGGGCCCGCGGGCCCGCCCCGTTCGCCGCCGCTCCGCGGCGGCCGCCGGATCACTTTCCGGCGGGGCGCTTGGCGGATCCCGCCGTTTTTTTGGCGGCGGTGGCCGCGTCGCCGGACGCGGTCTTGCCGGCCGCCATCATCAGTTCGACGGTTTCCATCTGAACTTTCTTGGCGATCTCGGCGAAGGCGGCCATGTGCTCCGCCGCCGATTCAGCCTGGGCGGAGGCGAAGTCGGTCATCGCCTTTCCGTAGCCGGCCGGCTCGTCCTTGACCGAGGTCACGTCGCCCATGCGGGCGATGGTGTCCTTGGTCCACTTGGAGGCGATCTCGTTGGACTGTTCGGCGGCCTCGAGGGCGACCTTGGTGAACTGCTCCCCGAATTTCGCGTTGTTCTTGAACGCCTCCTGGATCGCGGAGGCGTCGAAGGGGGCCGAACCGATCGCGTCGGTCAGCACCTTTGTGAAGTCGTTCTGGTTGGCCATTTCAGGCTCCTTTCGGTTTGCCGCACCCGCGCTCCGCGCGGACGGGCGGCGGTGACGTCGAGGATGGTATATTTGCCGCACCGCAGCATAGCAACCCTTTTCGCCGCAGCGCGGCAAAAAAAATATTCCGCGGGCGAAAGCCGGATGAGCCAAGCCGGCAAGGCGATTCGCGCGCGACAACGGGAGATTTGCTCGCCGGAGGCGGGCGGGGCGGCAGAATTCCGACGAACCGGGCGTTGATTCCCGTGGTGATTCGGAGACGCGGGTGATTCGAATTTCCCGGCCCCCGCTCCTCCCCGGTGGCTCCCGTCCCGGCCCCCGCTCCTCCCCGGTGGCTCCCGTCCCGGCCACCGACTCCGCGCGTGGCGGCGCTTCCCGGAACCGTCCCCCGCGAATGGCGGGAGCGAAGTGTTCGTGGATAGCGCGGCCAAAATCGATCAAGCGGCCTGTTCAAAATCGGGTCGAACGGCGGACCGGGCGGGCGCGGTCTCCGTCGGGCCGAGGACGCGGGCTTGGCGGTTCGCGAAGGCGAACCACCGCGCCGGAACGCGCCTCTCCGCGTTCCCGCATGGCCTGGAACCCAAACGAAAGGGGCGGCCCGATGGACCGCCCCTTTGGGTTGCCGCAACGCGGCATTCCGACCCGGTCACTTCGCGGCGGCGGCCCGCTTGGAGGCGGCGGTCGCCTTGTCGGCCGCGGCGGTGATGTCCTTGGACACGGCCTTGCCGGCGGCCATCATCAGTTCGACGGTCTGCGTCTGAACCTTCTTGGCGACCTCGGCGAAGGCGGTCATGTGCTCGGCGGCGGATTCGGCCTGGGCCGAGGCGAAGTCGGTCATCGCCTTGGAGTAGTCGGTCGGCTCCTCCTTGACCGTGGCCACGTCGCCCATGCGGGCGAGGGTCTCCTGCGTCCACTTGGACGAGATCTCGGTGGACCGCTCGGCGGCGTCGAGCGCCACGTTGGAGAACTTCTCGCCGAATTCGGCGTTCGTCCTGAACGCCTCCTGGATCGCGGAGGTGTCGAACGGGGTCGCGCCGATCATGTCGGTCAGCGCCTTGGTGAAATCGTTCTGGTGGGCCATTTCGGCCTCCTTTCGGTTTGTCGCGCTCCCGCGCGTCGGCGGGTCGTGCGCGTCGTTGCTGTTGGAGGGGATATATTTGCCGCACCGCAGCATTGCAACATGATTTCGCCGCACCGCGGCAAAAAAAATCGCCGCGGGCCAAAACGCGCGAAACCCCAACCCCACAAGGCGATTCCGTGGCCGCCCGCCCCCGATTCGCCCCGAAGGGGCCGGGAGGAAGCACGGAAAACCGGCGATTCCGGCCAAGGCGTCGCTCGGGAACGGGGTGATTCGCGGACGCCCACCGATTCGGTGATTCGGTGCGGCGAAGTGATTCGGAATCCCCCTGTCGGGCGCCGTCGCGGGCGCTCCCCGAAAATTCTGTCCCCCACCCCGCCCCCGGCGTTTGGCTCCGGGCGTCGCGCCCCGTCCCGGCGACGCGCCGCCCGCCCGGGACTCCCGGAGCGGCCCGCCCCGGCCGCGGCCGTGAACACCCACCGATGGGGCCGACCGGCACCCTCAGGTGAATTTGCGGAAGAACCTCCACAGGAGCAGAGCCGCGGCGAAAGCCAGCCCAACGGCCAGTCCCCCCCACACGCCGACGCCGCCCCAGCCGAGGGTGAAGCCCATCACGTAGCTGGCCGGAAGACCGAGGCACCAGTAGGCCACGACCGTGACCCACATCGGCACGTTGGTGTCCTGCACGCCGCGCAACAGCCCCAAGCCGATCACCTGCGTTCCGTCGAACAACTGAAACAACGCCGCCATGGCGAGAAGCGTGGCTCCCGTCGCCAGGATTTCCGGACGCCGCGGGTCGGACGCGTCCGTAAAGGCGCGCAGAATCGGTTCGGGAACACCGAGAAACAATGCGACCGCCCCCAAAGCCACAAGCGCCGAGAGGAAAATCGAGGCGATCCCGAGCCGACGCATCGCCAAGCGGTCGTCCGTCGCGTGGGCCACGCCAACCTCGACGGTCGCGGCGTTCGAAAGGCCGACATGCAAAACGAACATCAGGGAAGCCAGCTGCAGAACGACCCCGTGCGCGGCGAGCGGAACGGTTCCGAGCCAGCCCATCATCACCGCCGAGGCGGAAAACAGCCCCGCCTCGGCCAACGTGGCCCCGCTGATGGGCAGGCCCAGAGCCAAAACGCGGCGGAATTTCTCCCAGTCCGGACGCCACAGGCGCACGAACAGCCCCTCGCCCGGCGTCACCCTCGCCGCGACCACGGCCAGGCCCGCGAACGTCAGGATGTGCGTCAGCACCGACCCGACCGCCGCGCCCAGCAACCCAAGCTCGGGCAGGCCCCCCGGACCGAAAATCAGGACGTAGTTCAAACCCGCGTTCACGAACACCGCCGCCAGCGAGATCTGGAAGACGGCCCTCGCCGCCTTCACGGCCGACAGGTAGCTCTTCAGGGTCATGGCGAACAACGCGGGAAACAGCCCGAACCCCGCCACGTTCAGGTAGACCCCGGCCAGTTCCGAAGTTCGCGGTTCCTGCCCGGCGGCAAGGAAAAGCGTCTCGGACAGAAGCATCGGAATCATGAGGCCCACGGCGTACAGCCCGGAAATCCAAAGGCCCATCCGCGTCACGCGACGCGCTTCCACCCCGCCACCCTCCTTGGCGGTGGCCGAGGCGACAAGGGGTATCACCGCCCAGGCGAATCCCGAACCGACGAGAAGAACCAGGCCGAAAAACGAAGACCCCAGGGTCACCGCCGCCAATTCCTCAACCCCGTAACGCCCCAGCATCAGGGTGTCGGTCGCGCCGATGGCCACCTGCGCCACATGGCTGCCCGCCAAAGGCAACCCCAGCGTCAGAATCGCGCGGATGTGCCGCCCCATCGAGGCGTCGGGCGGGATTTTGGCTCCTGCGGTTTCCATGCGGCGCGTCTACACCGATTCGCGTTCCGGCGGAATCGCCCGGAACCGCTCGCGAATTCCCGTCCCGTCCGCCGATCGAACCATATCGGCGGGCCCCACGATCCGGAGGCGCGTATCGAACGCGCGCCTTCAAATCCTCGGCGGAGCGCCGCCGGACACGACATTGAAGGAAACATCCCGGCCATGAACGGAGCCGAATCCCATGATGGGGCCGGACTCCGGCGAACGACGCGTCCGCCTCCATAATCGCCGGGTGGCGTCCGGGCGCGCGCGGACACGCCGCCCATCGTCCCGTTTGGGAGGCTCCCATGAACGTGGCGTCCGGGCGCGCGCGGACCCGCCCTACACAAGGAACCCCGCTCCCCGCGATTCCCTTGGTCCCAGCCCCCGGCACACGGACTTCGACCCCGCTCCAAAGATTCGGAGCGGCACGAGATCCCTTCGACGCGTGGGCGGCGAAACCCACGCCCGCCGCCGCCGCGCGCCCCCCAACGAAAGTGTCGCCCCGCTCCACCTCCGCGGACTTGGTAACCGACCGTCGCCAACAACCCGACCGGTTCACCTGGACGTGAATCGACCACACCCCGAGGACGACGCCCGACTTCGCCGCCGGTTCGCCATCCTTTGGAGCGGCTTCATCCGCCCACGGCCGGGCTTGCCGAACCGTCGTGCCGCGCGGCGTGCTCCAACGGCCTCCGCGCCAACGGGGGATCGGCCACCAAGAACATCGCCCCCGGTTCGCGGCCGATCAGGTCGCGGATCCCGCTCAACGCGGGCCGATGGAATCCCGATCAGGCCGGCTTCGGCTCGAATTCCAAAGCCACCCCGTTGATGCAGTAACGCAAGCCCGTCGGCTGGGGCCCATCGGGAAAGACATGGCCGAGATGCGCGTCGCAGCGGTTGCAGTGAACTTCCGTGCGCCGCATGAATAGAGAGTTGTCCTCGCTCTCGCCCACCAAATCCTCGTCGGCGGGCTTGTAGAAGGACGGCCAACCCGTTCCGCTTTCGAATTTGTGATCCTTGTCGAACACCCCGGCGCCGCAGCAGACGCACTTGAACATTCCCGGTCCATCCGGGAAGTCTTCGTGCGTCCCGGCCCGTTCGGTGCCGTGCTTGCGCGTCACGCGGTAGGCGAGATCCGATAGCTGATCGCGCCACTCGGCGTCGGTTTTCCGCACCATTTCCATTTCTTGTACCTTTCCTTGAAATCCCCGGGGAGCATGCGTCGCCACGGGCCGGTTGGCAAGCCCGGAGGGTGCACCGGGTTCCGGCGTCCGGAGCCGGCGCGGCCGTCACCGCCGGGACGGGGAATCCCGCGGCGCGGCGCGCCGGATGTCGTTCATTCCGACCCGGGCCAAGGAAATTCGGCGCGGCGGAACCCATCCGGGGAGTCCCCGGCGTCGGGCCTCGAATTCGGAACCGGACACCTCCCCACGCCGCCGGATGAAACGGAGGCGCCGCGAGTCCCGGGGCCCGTCGCCATTCGATTCCAGCGGTTCGGTGCGGAAATTGCGCCTCTGGTGCTTCCCAAACGCGCCATCACATGATTCAACCCCCTAAAATGGAGGCCACACCATGAGCGCGACCCGACACTAAAACACGAACCACGATCGGCGGGGATCGAGCCCTTGCTTCCCGGCGAAGAAAGGGACGGCGGCGGGACGCCCCGGACAACCTCCGGTTCGTGAACGCCGTCCCGTGGACCATCGGCACGGGTTGTACGCGGCGGGATATTCCCGGGAGATTCGGGAAGTGGAACACCGTCTCCCGGCGATTCCGCGGGCGGATCAAGAAGGGCGTTTTCGCCCTTATTCTCAGGAAGTCGCGCGGGAAGACCACCTTCGGGCACATGATGGACCACGGCACGGTCCGCCGAGAATCACCGGAGGGCCAGGCGCCAGGATGAACCTCGGCGCAAAGACCATCGGACGGTCCCGCGGCGGGTTGACGACCAAACCCGTCGCACCGACCGGCCCGCGCGGCAAGTCGATCGATTTCGCGCCGCTCCCCGGTCAAGCGCACGAGCCGAGGCGGTCGACGCGCCGATCGAAGGCATCACATCCGAAACTTTAGGAATTATTTGTTTACATCCGCCGGACAACTTGCGATTACACCGCCTGCCGCACATTTGGGCGGCGCCGCGCCTCGCCACCGGCGGGGACCGAACATACGGGGTGTCGGCACACCGTACGATCCCGGCAAAAGGCTTGAGGGCCGAATCGCGTCGGAGTTTCGCCGATGGAACGGATCACGATATGCGATGCGCCCCAACGGAAAAAATTTGGAGACCGAAATGCGCGATGATTTCCCCCTCACAGCGAACCGCGGGAACCTCAAGAGGCGTTCCTCCCTCGGAATGACGGCGGGCGCCGCGGCGGCGCTCGGCGCCTTGGCCGGATGCGGAGACGACGGCGGCGGCGGTGGCGGCGCGGCCGCCCCCGCCGACAACAGCACGTTCACGGGCGGCTCCGGCGGCGACACCCACGACCTCGTTACCCGGGGCGCCGCGCTCATGACGGTCGACGCCGGAACGGGAGACGACACGGTCAGAACCGGCGCGGGCGCCCAATCGATCACCGGAGGTTTGGGCAACGATACGATCAACGGCGGCGCGGGCGAAGACGTCGCGGTCTACGCCGGGGATCGGGACGGGTTCGCCGTCACGGCCACGCTCGCGACCACCGCCGGAGCCTCGCCGGTTGTCACGGTGACCGACGCCGCGACCACTGGCGCCGGCGAAGTGGACGAAGGCACCGACACCCTGACGTCGATCGAACAGCTGCGGTTCAACAGCGGCGGCATGACGGCGGAACAGGTGAACGTCGGCCTGGTGTTCGGGGACAACACGGCCAACGGCACGCTCACCGGCGCCGCGAACCACGACATTATTTTCGGCTTCGCCGGGAACGATACGATCACCGGCATGGGCGGCGACGACACGATCCACGGCGGCGCCGGAAACGACACGGTCGACGGCGGAGCCGGCATGGACACGGCGGTGTTTTCGGGTGCCCGGACGGACTACCGCATCTGGATGGAGGCCGCGTCGGGCGACAATCCCGCCCGGTTCCATGTGCTTCACGAGGAGTCCGACGCCGACATGAGCAACGGCCGCGACACGCTGACCAATGTCGAGATGATTCGGTTCGGCACGGAGGACGCGGTCGAGTTGAACGCGGCTCTCGCCATGGACAACGCGGCGGTCGCGGTCGCGGGAACGGCTCGGACGGATGACGTTCCCGCCGGAACCATGGTCATGATCAACGTGTCCGGCTGGTTCACCAGCGCCGACGACGCGAGGGTGACATACACGGCGTCGGTGCCGACGGGCATGGGCACCGCCACGGTCGAAGGCAACATGGTGACGTTCACCGCGCCCGCGACCACGGGCATGGTGACGCTCACCGTCACCGCGTCCGACGTGGCCAACGAGACATACGACAATATCTCGCTCGAGCACGTCATCACGGTTGTTGCGGCTTCCGATTCCAACACGCCCACCGCCGGACGCGACACTTTGACCGCGGCCGCCACGGGTGGAAACCTCGCGGGATTGGCCGGAAACGACACGTTCATCGGCGGCGCCGGGAACGACTACTTCTTCGGCAACACCAATGGGTTGCTTCAGGCGGCGACGGGAACCGACGACACGGACGAAGTCGTATTCGCGGGCGAGCTGGGAGACTACACGATCTCCGCGGAGCTGTTCACCTTCGGCATGGGCGTCACCGGCGCCACGGTGGTCATGAACACCCCGCGGATCACCGTGACGGACAACAACGCGACCGAACCGGCCGCTCCCGCCATTCCGAACGAGGGCATGGACACCTTGGTCGGCATCGAGAGCGTCAAGTTCCTGAACGGCACGGACGTCGACACCGATGACGCCACCCTCATGATCGTCGAGACGGGCACGGACGCCGCCGAGATCCTTCTGGGGGACGAAACGGAGAACGCGGACCTCAATGGGATGGATGGAGCCGACTACATCTTCGGTTTCGCGATGAACGACACGATCATGGGCGGCGGCGGCAACGACACTATCCACGGAGGTGCCGGAAACGACACGATCGACGGCGGAGCCGGCATGGACACGGCGGTGTATTCGGGCGCCCGGACGGCCTATCGCATCTGGATGGAGGCCGCGTCGGGCGACAATCCCGCCCGGTTCCACGTGCTTCACGAAGAGTCCGACGCCGACATGAGCGACGGCCGCGACACGCTGACGAATGTCGAGATGATCCAGTTCGGCGATGCGGCCGCGGTCGCGCTGGACGCGGATCTCGCCACGGACAACCCGGCGGTCGCGGTCGCGGGAATGGCTCCGACCACGCGGACGGAGGGTGATGTGCCCGCCGGAACCGAGGTCATGATCAACGTGTCCGGCTGGTTCACCAGCGCCGACGGCGCGAGGGTTACATACACGGCGTCGGTTCCGACGGGCATGGGCACCGCCACGGTCGAAGGCAACATGGTGACGTTCACCGCGCCCGCCACCACGGGAATGGTGACGCTCACCGTCACCGCGTCCGACGTGGCCAACGAGACCTACGACGATATCTCGCACGAACACGTCATCACGGTTGGCGCGGCTTCCGATTCCAACATGCCAACCGCCGGACGCGACACGTTGACCGCGGCCGCCGCGGGTGGAATCCTCGCGGGATTGGCCGGAAACGACACGTTCATCAGCGGCTCCGGGAACGACTACTTCTTCGGCAACACCAATGGGGTGCTTCAGGCGGCGACGGGAACCGAAGACACGGACCAAGTCGTCTTCGCCGGCGAACTGGACGACTACACCATCACGGCCGCGCTGCACACTTTCGGCATGGGCGTCACCGGAGTCACTGAGGTTGAGAACACCCCGCGGATCACCGTGACGGACAACAACGCGACAGAACCGGCCGCTCCGGCCGTGCCGAACGAGGGCATGGACACCTTGGTCGGCATCGAGAGCGTGAAGTTCCTGAACGGCACGGATGTTGAAACCGATGACGTCACCCTCATGATCGTCGGGACGGGCACGGACGCCGCCGAGATCCTTTTGGGAGACGAATCGGCGAACGCGATGCTCGACGGGATGAATGGAGCCGACTTCATCTTCGGTTTCGCGATGAACGACACGATCATGGGCGGCGGCGGCAACGACACGATCGACGGCGGA
>JANQKA010000703.1 GCA_028281405.1 Hasllibacter sp.
ACGACACGATCTTTGGTTTCGGGGGGAACGACACGATATCGGGAGGCGCGGGGTCCGACACGATCACGGGTGGCGTTGGCGACGACACGCTTCATGGGCATGCGAATGACGGCATTGGCGCGGGAAGCGATGTCGATACGGCCGTTTACGCGGACGCGCGGAGTGGTTATCGCATAACGGCGGAACTGACCACGGTTGGCGGAATGTCGGGCGTCGCGGAATTCACCGTGATCGACATCGACACCGATGGAGGCAACGCCGACGAAGGCAGTGATACTTTGACCGGGTTCGAGGAAATTCGGTTCGGCGTCGGGGCCACCATGGAAACGTTCCAAGTGAAGGTCACCTCCGGCGCTTCGGAGGTTGGAGAGATTCTCTTGGGCGCGGACACGAACGACGGTAGTCTTGATGGCCTCGGGGGGAACGACACGATCTTCGGTTTCGACGGCAGTGACACCATTGACGGTGGCGGGGGCGACGACACTATTTCCGGCGGGGCGGGCGCGGACACGATCACGGGGGGGGCGGGCGACGACACTCTATATGGATACACCTCGGACGGCAACGGCACGGAGACCGGGGTCATCGATACTGCCGTCTATGTGGATTCGCGAACGAACTATTTGATATCCAGCGCGCCGACCACCGCCGGAGTGCCGACGCTCACCGTTATTGACGCCGCTCCCCAAGGCGGCGACGAAGGACGGGATATCCTGGTCGGTTTCGAGGCGCTCCGGTTCGGCGGCGCAGGGTCCGAGAGGACATTCGGGGTTACCGACGCGGCCACCGAGGACGGAGAGATTCTCTTTGGCACGGACGCGAACGACGGCACGCTGGACGGAATGGGGGGGGACGACACGATCTTCGGCTTCGCGGGGGGCGACACCATATCGGGTGGAGCGGGGTCAGATATCGTCACCGGCGGCGAAGGCGACGACGTGCTTCACGGCGGGACCGCGGCCGCGATCGGCACGGAAACCGATACGGCGGTTTTCGCGGGCGAGGCGTCCGGCTACGACATCGGAGCGGAATTGGTCGGCGGCGGGTGGCAGTTCGTCGTGCACGATATCCACACCACCCTTGTCGACGAGGGCGAGGACACCTTGACGGGTTTCGAGCGGCTCCGTTTCGGCGAACACACGCTCGCGGTTCGAGAGATCACGGGCGGGGGAAACGCGGATATCGTCGTCGGCACGGATTTGGGCGACGCGGACATCGATGGTCGCGGTGGCGCTGATGTGATATTCGGATTCGGCGGCGGCGACACAATTCTTGGCGGCGCTGGTAACGACACCGTGTCGGGCGGCGCGGGATCCGATACCGTCACCGGAGGGTTGGGCAATGATCGACTTTATGGCGAGACGCTTGGTTCCATCGGGGGGGATGTCGACACGGCGGTTTACGCGGATGATGTCTCGGGTTACCGAATCTCGGCGGAGCGGGGCGATTTCGGTTCGCTGACGGATGTTGTCCGGTTCACGGTGTTGGACACGCGCACGACCGGCGGAAGCAATATTGATGAGGGCGAAGACACCCTGGTGGGGTTCGAGGAATTCAGTTTCGGCGGCGGCGTGGTTCGTGTTGCGTCGTCGGGAACTTCCAACGGCGATATTGTCACGGGCGCGTTGACGGACGATGCCGACCTCGCCGGCGGAGATGGTGACGACCTGTTATTCGGATTCGACGGCGACGACACGATTTCCGGAGGGGCGGACGATGACGAGATTGCGGGGGGCGGAGGAAACGATACGCTATACGGCGGCACGGACTCGGTTCTTGGAGGGGATATGGACACCGCCGTTTTCACGGGGCCCCTGGACGGATACCGCGTAACGGCCGTACGGGGAGACATCGGCGCGTCAGGCGGGTTGCGGAATGTCGTGCGGTTCACCGTGGTTGACACCGAAGCGCGGGGAGGTGACGAAGGCATCGATAATTTGATCGGCTTCGAGAGGCTTCGCTTCGGCGAGACCACGTTTCAGGTCGAGACCGCGGGCACCGCGGCCGGCGAAATCATAACAGGCACGGACGCGCCGAACTCGGATTTGGAAGGGGAAGGTGGAGATGACATGATATTCGGTTTCGCGGGGAACGACACGATCAAGGGGGGCGCGGGGGATGACCTGATCGACGGCGGGGCGGGCAACGACATTGCGGAATTCGCCGGTGTCAGGGACGACTATACGATCGTGGAATTGCGGCAGGTCGATGGCGTCAGCAGATATAGGGTCGTCGATGACGAAGCTGACAATCATGGAAACGACGGCACGGACATCCTGACGAATATCGAATCCCTGCGATTCGTTGGCGATGATCCCGCGGCCCAACCAGTGGCGATTGGAACACTGTTGGAACGAATCGAAGGAACATTCAACGCCGATGTCATCAACGACGGCTCCGTTCCGCTTACCATAAGCGGTGGCGCGGGCGACGATACAATCCACGGCGGTGGCGGCGATGATTTGATCAACGGAGGCGGGGGCGACGACATGATCGACGGCGGCGCGGGCGACCACGATGTAGCGCTCCACGCGGGGGATGTTCGAAGCTACCGTTTCGAGGCCCTGTCCGGTAACCCGAGCGCGGTCGTCGTCACCGACACCGATTTCAGGCCGGGCAATCCGGAAGAGGTTCAGGAGGGCCGGGATGTGTTGACGAACATCGAGGAAATACGGTTCGGCGACCGGGACGAGAGCTTCAGGACGGAAAACATCCGAATCCGAAACGACGGAAACGGGAATGCGCCCACGACGCTGGCTGGAGGCGACGACGCGGATATCTTGTACGGTCAAGGTGGGGGCTTCAAACTCGTTGGCGGCGAAGGCGCGGATATTTTTCAATTCCTAGTGGAGGCCGACAGCGGGCCCATGTCGAGAACCACGATTGTGGATTTCGATATAAGTCAAGGCGATCGAATTGCCATTGGAGAAGAAATTGGACCAGTGGATTTCAGGCTGGCGGACAATGGCACTGATACTGAGATGACATCCAGTTCTGGTGTCGGTTTTTCCCTAACTCTCGCCGGTGTAGCTTACGAGGAGAGTGAATTAACCGAAGGCTCTGACTACCATTATATTGGTATTGTTCCAAATATGCCTGACCCAGCGGAAGAAATTAGAGGTAATTTTTTTCGAGGAGATAATTTGATCGGCGACGGCGACGATAACTATATAGACGGCTTGGGGGGCCCCAATACATTGAAAGGAGGAGGAGGAGACGACATTTTGACGGGCTTATTTAATTTAAGCACCGCAATTTATGATGGCGACTACCGATTTTTTACGCTTGACGACGATTTTCACGGTAATTCGTTTCGCACAGTGACAGACCATAGTGCTGTGAATGAAGGGGATGAGGGGCGTGACAAAGTTAATTCGAATATTACAATTCAGTTCAACGGCGGCACTGGTGTTACATTGAAGAAAGACGATATTCATATTGGCAGGCCTTGGGATAGTGATAAGGACGTGAGCGGTAACAACGACGCAAACTTTTTTTTTGGCAAGGGAGGCGGCTTTATGTACACGGGAGGTGGTGGCGCGGACGTGTTTCAGTTTCTGTCACCCGCGGACAGCACGTCCGGGAATTCGACTTTGATCACCGACTTCGAGAACGGAGTCGACAAGCTGAGGTTTGCCTTTGGCGATGCGGATCGCTTTGCGGTATTGAACATCGATGATGGTGGTGAAATGTATACCGTCATTCGAGATGTGGATTCAAGTTTTTATCTTAGACTGCAAAATAGAGTAATAATAGATAAAGACACGGACTTTGAATTCGTGATTCCGTCATCGCGGGAATCCAAATTGCACACGCAGAGCAGCGGCGATTCAATTCCCTTCCCGAGCGACGTCGCCCGCCGTGCATTGAAAAATGAAATATCCGCGATCGGTATCGAGGAGGACAAGGTTGACGGGCCCCAGGCGCGCGGAGGGAACGGGCGCGACGGCATCATTGATTTCCCGATAGAAAATGATCAACATGATTTTCCCGGTTTTCCCAGAGATCACGGGTCGTCGGTGACGGGCGGAGACACCTTGCCAGACTTGGATGCCGCGCCCGATGTTTTGGGGAACCATGATGAGTGCGGTGATTATGTGTGGTCTTCTTTGTTTTGACTTTCCCGGTTCATTCCGACCCTGCAATTAATCTGCTCCCTCGAAATTTGCGAATTCAGCTCCGCGTTCGTTTTCTCTCCCGTGTCGCACCTATCCGAATCAGTGTCGGTTATGGCCGGACCGTGTCAGAGTTTGGGCTAGCGCCCCATTGCGCAAAGCGCTATTTTACTCCGACAAAGCAGGGGAACAGAACACGGATGCCGCTAAACCGAACAAACGTTGAACCGGGGCGAGACGACGCGATGCCGGAGAGGGAGAAATACCGCCGACGCGGGCGGTTTCCTTCAGTGTGGTGATGAAGGCGTGAAAATAATGAAATTGGGGCAAGCGCCAACTCTGATGCGCGGAACCGCGGGATCCCTCCAGCGGGTGATTTTTCGATAATATTCGAATTCTTCGCTTCAGAGCAGTTGACCTCCGTGTTTGTGGCGTATAGGTGTCGGTGTGGGGGGGTGATTCACCGTCTCGGACGGGCGGATCCCGTCGGTTCCGCAACGAAAAATGCCCCGGTTTGGGGGCGAACGAACAGGGGACTGGCATGACAGATTTCTTCCAGGGCGTGATCGCCGGAACTGGTGCGAAGAAGCTTTTCGCGCCGATGGGAACGCCTCGCCGGGCGCGGACGCCGCTAGGGCTGGTCGCCGCGGCGGGCGCGCTCGCGGGTTGCGGCGGCGACGGGGCGTCCGTGGCCGCGGGCGGCCCGGGCGCCGCGACCGGCCCTTCGAGGGATGGACTGGCGGGAACGCCGGTGATTGACTCCTCCGGCGGCGCTCCGGAGCTGGGCGCCGGAGACTTGGCGGGGTCGGCGGTTCAGTCCTCCGATCAGTCGTCGGAGACCTTCGGCTCGCGGACGGACGGAACGGCGGGCGGGAGAGGTCTTGGCGCGGACGCGGGTTTGTCCGCTCCCGCGGCCTCCGCGTTCGACGGTTTCGGAGGAGGCGTCGATATGTTGCGCTCGGTGCGCCCGGCGGCGAGCGAAGCCCTCCCTGCCGGCTCGGCGGAAGAGGATTCCACGCCGAGCCACACCGTGACGACCGGGGTTTTCGCGAGCATAGACGCGGGTTCCGAGTTCGACGCCTCGGCCGCCGGTGGGAGACTCGAGTTTTTGGCCCGGGTCGGCGAAGACAACGGGCCACTGTCCGGGGTGGGTCTTTCGATCAACGATAGGACCGGAGAAATTTCCGGCGTTTTCACCGGCACCGAGGACCAGGAGGTTCTCGTCGCCGCCTTAGACGGCTTGGGTTTTTTCGCCACGAAGACGCTGATCCTCAGGGCGAACGCGGCCCCGACGTTCGACGCGGGCCCCCTGCCGGCGGAAATCCTCCTACATCGCGGCTCCGAGGCGAG
>JANQKA010000736.1 GCA_028281405.1 Hasllibacter sp.
GAAGTCGGAGAAGTGCGGAATGGAAAAGTACTTCTCGAACGTCTCGTCTGGAAAGCCGCGGAACACCTTCCCTTCAACCGACTCGGCGTGATGGTCAACAGCCAGCACTTCACCAAGACGGCCAATTGCTGGGGCGTGGAGAACGGGAACAAGGGCACCAACACCAATCGGATCGTGCTGTTGCAGCGAAAATGATCATCTCGTTTCGTAACGAAACACACACAAAGATGCGCGGACGTGGAGGCCAACCAATGGATCGCTCTCGTTGTCAAAGTTATCGGATTCCCGAGGCCCGGGCGCGTTTCCGAAATACGCCGAAACGCGCCCGACAGCGTTTCGGAGCGCCTATCGAGCTTGGCTTGGAATGCGGCGGGCGAGATCATTGTTGATCACCTCAACATCCGGATAACCCAGAGCCCAAAAGATTCCCAGAACCCTGGCCAGCCTTTTCCCCGGCCCTCCCGTCGCGCCCCCGCATCCCCACACGTAGCGCGAATGTGGTCCGTCGATTTCCATCGCCTCATGCGCCGCGGCGAGTTCCAACAGCCTGGCCGAGGAAGTTTTCGGGTCCACGCAGTACTTGTTTCCGAATTCGCCCCGGATTTGTTTGTTCATCTCCGCGATTCCAAACCGCGCGTGAATCATGGCGGTCATCAGGGAGTGCAGCGCGAACGGCTTCATCATGTGCGAGCCGCCCAGATCATGGAAGTTGTCCACCAAGTAATCAACGGAATCGCGAATCATGCGCCGGGCATGTTCGGCCTCCTGAAAATCGTAATCGCGCGCGCGGTAAATTTCCCTCAATTCCCGCGGCTTCGTATCCATGATCCCGCGCTCTCCCGCGAGAATGGTGTCCGCGAGGAATTCCGCGTCGGCCATTCTGATGATTTGCCGGTCCGTGAACACCCCGTACCCCAAAAAGAATTCTCCCAGTTCGTCGCATAAGCCGTTTATGAACCACTTGAATTCCCCGGAATATCCCAAATGCCTTTTTTCGGTTTCGTTCAATGGAGAAGAGTGACCGTTCAGCGATCGAATGATCCGAAGGACTTCCGATTTGGACGCGTTTCTGACGACATCCACCGAAACCGGATAGGATAGAAGCCTGTCGCGCTCCTCCTCGTGCAGATCACGGAAACGCGGTCCGGAACGCCACACGCCGCGGTCGACCTCGAATTTGTTGTCGAGAAAATCCCGCACCGCCGCGACTCTCTGCTGGCCGTCGATGAGCTCCTTGCGTGGCGACCGGATGGATTCGCCCATGATTTCGCGAACGCACAATTTGGGAATGGGGAACCCTTCCAAGAGGTTGGAAATGAAGTTGCCCCTCGCCCGCGGCGGCCACAGGCCCGAATCCCGCTGGAATTCCCTGTTCACCACCAGTTCGCGCCGAACGAGCATGTCCCGAAGTTCTCCCACGGTGTATTGGTATTGATTGATCACCATCCTTCGCGCCCTTTCATTGTTCGCGGCCCAATACATGGAACGGAATCAACCGAACGGCAAGCCGAATCCTCGGGGCGGCGATGGCATCCGCTCGGATCGAGCCCACCAATGAATCCAGCGACAACCGTTCGGCGGATCGTGACAATCGGATGGAGACGGGACCGCGCGGAATCCCGGCCGACATTGCGACCGCGCCCGATCGAATAAGCCCCCGACAAGAAGTTGCCCCGCAGCTTGGCCCGTCATCTTCAATCGGTCGCGACGTCCCGAGCGCTCCTGTCCGCTCCACCTTCGCTTAGCGATGGAGAGGATCCAATGCGTCGACACCGCTTTCTCTCCAGAGCGGCGCATTCGGTTCCAAAGACCCGGGGGCGAGATGGGGTGGCCTTGCGGTGACCGGAGGCGTCGCCTCATCCCTCCGGGGCGCGCCAACCCCATGGCCCCGAACCCGGCCGCCCGATCGTCGGAAAGGAAAGGCCGGAACTGCGGCAGGGTGAGAATGACCTGAAAACGGGAACACCACAGTGTCGCCCCCCGCCGCCTCCGCGATCCCCCACCGCGGAAATGCGCGCGCCCCGGAATCCTCCCACACGCGGTCCGCCGCCCCGCTCGCCTACGGCGTCGGATCCACGCCCGCGACAAGCCGCGCGATCCGCATGCGCGCCGCCGCCCCGCGCGCCTCCGGCGTCGGATCCACGCCCGCGACAAGCCGCGCGATCCGCATGCGCGCCGCCGCCCCGCGCGCATCCGGCGTCGGGTCCACGACCCGTCGGAGAGGGGGCGGGGACGGGATTGATACATTTGTCCCATTCTTGGTTGACGATGGTATATCCGTT
This sequence comes from Hasllibacter sp., assembly GCA_028281405.1. Lineage (GTDB taxonomy): Bacteria > Pseudomonadota > Alphaproteobacteria > Rhodobacterales > Rhodobacteraceae > JANQKA01. The sequence goes on from JANQKA010000736.1 coordinate 2,283, forward strand.
CCATTATCCCGCCGGGAACGAACAACACCGGGACGAGAAATGTCCGAAAATCCCCTACCCAGCCAAGCGCGCGTGGTCGTCGTCGGCGGCGGCATCATGGGCGTGGGGCTCGCCTACCACCTCGCCAAGGAGGGCTGGAAAGACACCGTGCTCCTG
>JANQKA010000739.1 GCA_028281405.1 Hasllibacter sp.
GCGGCTTCGGCGAGTTCAATGACGCTCCTGTCTTCCCGCTCCTCCCACTCGGGGGGCGGCTCCGTTCCGTTCGCGGAGGGGGCCGCATCCTGTGGCCGCGTCGACTTGCTCCCGCACACGGCCGTCTCCTCCGAGGTTAAGCGCCCGCGCTCCACGCCGCTCACGGGAATTCCGGAACCTCCAGGATCATCCTCCATCCCGCCGCCCGACGCGGCATGGGAATCCGCTGGTCGCGCCAATGCGTCTCCGGAGCCGTAGGAATCCACGTTGGCGCCCCGCATCCGGTTCCAATTCGTCATTAGCATGTCTCCCTGTTTCATGATCCGTGTGTCGCGGATCGGCACGCCGCGCAACACCCGACGCGTTCCCGCGTTTGGATAATTTCGCGCATGGTCGGCGTTGCAGGGGGAACTCCCGGCGGCCGCGGAATCGGATCTTCCTCCACGAGGCCAAAGCCAAATTGGGGCGCGTTCGACTTGTCGATGCCGCGCGGCGCGCCGTTTCCGGTCATCGGCGGTTTCCGACGAGGTCCGGAACCACCCGACTGGTAACGCCTCGACCCCGATGACATTCATCCCGCGGCGATCATCGTCTCCACGAGGAGCCGGGTCGCGATAGCCACGCGCCCGCGGTCGGCGTGTCGGTGGGCTTCCACGCCGGGTCCAACCCGTTGGCGGCGGAGGGCGGGGGGCGACCGGCGGCGCGGTCGATGAGTGGGCGAAGGTCATCTTCGTCTCCCCGGTTCGATTGACGCGGCTGTTCCCGTCGCGGAAGCTGGTCGCTTCCCCGGGAACGTGGAACGACCGGCCACCGTCGTCATCATCGGTGTCCGGATTGTCGGGAGGACGACGCTTGCCGGGAAAGCGGGGGATGGACGGAGCGAACCGGCCGGATCCCGGCCCCCGGTTGAACTGTCGGTGATGTCGGGACGGGTGTTCATCCGCTTTCGGATTCGGGATCCGTCGTGTCGTTGACTTGGGACGGGTCGGAAGGACGCTTCGGTCGGGGAATGCGCGATGCCGGTTACGCGCCGCCCTGGGCTTTATCCGCGCTTGGCGCGCCGCCGCCGCGCGCGGAGGCCGGAGTTCCCGCGCGACACGCGGAAATGGGTGGGGAGGGCGCCCCGGCGTTGGCCGGAAACACCCCTTCGGCGCATTGGCGTCTCCATTCCAAGCGGGAGCCTTGGCGGGGATGGAATCAGACCGCCTCCGGAGGTCGGCGTTGTCCGTCTCGAATGTGGCGGACAACGGGGCGTTGGGTCATTGGCGGGTCCCCCCGCGGAGGAGCGGCCCCGGCCGGCGCATCGGAGTCCGGCCGGTTGAATTCGCGATGCGCCGTTCATCGTGGCCTGTCGGGAGTGACGCCGGGATGGAATGGTCCCCGCGTCGGTTCACTTGTCGTCCGCCGTGGTTGAAGGTGTTCGCCCTTTCGCGTCGGGTCTGGCGGCGGCCGCGTGATCGGCGATGTTCGCGAGCAGATGAACGATCCAGGCGGCCGTCCGCCCGACGATCAACAGGAATACCCCCGTGAAAACCGCGCGGAAGCCGGCGGAGTAGAGCGCGAACGCCATCGCGTTGTCTCCGTAAATCGAAATGTTTTCAGAGATGCCCATGAGGATCAGCATCACCCCGTAGAAAAATGCCATGCCACCCACGATGATTGCCCATACTCCGATGTTGTCCGCGAAACAGCGGGCGTCGGCGGTGTTTCTCATGGTCTATATCCCTTCGTTTGGAGAGCCGCCCAGTGGCGGGGTCGTTAGGTGACCGCTTTCCGGTCGGAATATCATTATGGGCGCGGTCCACCGCCACGTCCACCCCGACCGGGTTGAAATTTGGATTTGAATGTCGGTGGTGGATCGCAAGGGTGGCGAACTTGGCCGCCGCCGCCCGCGGCGCGGGTCGGGGCCTCACCGGAAGTGCTTGGAGAGTTTCGGGCCCCGTCCCTGTTGGTTCGATGCGTGGTCGGTCACGTAGAGGGTTATGGGTGCTTCCGCCCCGCGTTCGTGGACCGACCCGCCGACCACCTGACCTTGTTCCGGGACGAAGGGGATTTCGCGGCGTCGGACCTCCAACACCCCGCGGGCGCGGGTTCCGCGGCCCTGGCCGAGCCAAAGAGAGAACATTGTCCGGTTGCGAATTCGGGTAAATCTGGGAGAATGTCACGGAGGCTGGAGAGGGAATCGTGATCCAAAGCCGTCGATTTCCCGATCGCGGATCGGGATCGTGAATATTCGGTCCGGATGCCGCCGGAAGTCGTCCCGAATGTCATCCTCCGCGTCGATGGGCGCCGTCGGCATGGGTGCGCCAATCCCCGTTTCCGATCATCCATGTCAAAAGCCGCCCGCGCGGACTTCGCCACTATCCGCGGGCGTCCGGAGGCGTGCCCCGCCGCGGGGCTCGCGGGTCACCGTTCGGCGGCGCCTTCGGTGTCGGGGGGGCGGAGGCGTTGGAAGCCCAATCGCGCCCGCGGCGATGGATATCCACGCGAACATGACGAAGAGCGGCTTGAATACGGCGCTCATTTAGATTTTCCCCTCCGGCTGGTCTTGCCTTTCGGGGCGGCGGTGGAGCCGGTGATGCGGTCGTAAAACGCTTTCAACATTCTGTCGAGAATGGCGTCGTTCTTAATATCGAATCCATCCCGCACGGCGAATTCCGCGAAAAGGTTGAACACCAAACGCCGCGCGTCCATCTTTTCAACGTTGGACACGACGATCCGCCGCCGGATCATGTCCGCCAAGGTGACTCCCAATTCCTCCACCGAAACACAATCCTCGAACCGGTCGATGGGAACGGTCGGCTCCCTCCCGTCACGATAGAACATCAAGGAGGCGTAGGCCGCCTGGGTCAAATTCTTCACTTCCTCGATCCGGGATTCCTTCATGGTGAAGTCATCGTCCAATACGTTGAGCGTGAATTCCTTGGCGGATCTTTGAATTGAGATTTTCCCGTTGTTCTCCGCGAGCCCTTCCACCAGGGCGCTGACGATCCTCTCGGCCTTTTCGCTGATCCGGGCCGCCGTGTTCCCGACGGCCGAGGTTCCCGCGATGTCGAGGGCGGGGAAGGTCGCGAGCCGCCGTTGCGCGGCGTCGATGGAACGGTCGATTTCCTCCGCGTCGACGTGGTTCAACCGGGCGTGGATCCCGGTGAATGCCAGGACCGCGAACACGAACGCCCCATTCCGTCGGATGTTTTCCTCCTCGCCGCCCACGATATCGCAGGATTGGATCGCGGCGCCCAACTTCCTGAAGCCCGGGTCGACGTGTTGAGCGCCGTGAAGAAGCGCGTCGGCGAGAATGGAGAAGGCGCGGTCGCCCGAATCGCCGCCGCCGCCCGCGTCGGGAGCAGGTTCGATCCTGGAAATCCACGTCTGGAGCCGCTCGATAGAAATCCGCCGCTCGTCGTCGCGGGCCGCCTCCCGCCGTTCGGCGAGGAAGGCTTTCACTGCGGCGATCTCCTCCGCCATCGCGTTGTCGGTGTTCATCGTGTGATCCCTTCGCTTTGCCCGTCTGGTCTTGTCCGTTCGGTGGCGTTTTCGGGGTGGGGTGTCCACCCGGTCCCGAAGGCGTTCCGTCCGCGGCGGGGTTCCCGGCCGGCGAAAAGTTGTTCGCGCCCGAACGGTTGGTGTTCCGTCTTGGTCCGGGGCATTCGCCGCCGCGGGGCGGATTTAGTCATTTGGCCGGAGTTAATCATTTTGCGCCGGCCTTCGGAACAGGCGGAAGGGAATGGAAGGGGAGGCGGGGAGGAATCCCTCCTCCGGCGGCACCCGGTTCGTTCCGTGCACGACCATCCCCGGATCTGGAACCGCGCACGGGGCGACGCCGCATTCCAGCGGAACCCGAGGAGAGTCCCCAATCAGGGCCACACCGCACCGCCGTTTCATCGAAACGAAATCGGAACGGAGTCGGTCTCCCTTGAATCCCCCTAATCGCGAATCCGAGCCTGACCGATGGAGCTGGATGTCAACGGACCCTAAGCCGGCGCGCGGGTGGACCGGATCGCCGCGGAGATCCAGATTCCGGCCAGTCCGAGGGAAATGAGCGCGTTCCACCCGGCCATGGAAAGGCCCGCGAGCTGCCAGACGACTTCGTCGCAGCGAATCACCGGCGCCGCCATAATTTGATCCAATAGTTGTCCGGCCGACACGCCACCGATGTCCATGGTGGCCGAACAGGACGCCGGTCCTTCCCACCAGCCCATTTCCACGCCGGCGTGATAGGCTCCGATGGCCGCGGTGCTCAGCGCCGAGAGCGCTCCGGCGGCGGCCAACGCGGGAGAGGGAAGGGCGAGGGCAAACGCTCCCGCGGCGACGGCGAAGGCGTGTGGCCACCGCTGCCAGAGGCAGAGTTCGCATGGAGCGTATCCGGCGCGCTGGAACAGGAACGCCCCGATCAGGAGCGCGAGGGAGCCCGAGGCGGCGAGAACGATGAGTCGCCGCGGGGTCATGCGAGGCCCAGAAGCGCGAATCCGCCGACGAGCAGAACGCAAAAAACAGTGAACCACAGCCCAAGCCGCTTTTCGACCATCGTCCGGATTGGCTCGCCGAACCTCCACAGCAACGCCGCGACGATGAAGAACCGCAGTCCCCGCGCCACGGTCGAAGCCGCGACGAACACGGGAATCGAAAGGCCGGTCCACCCCGACACGATGGTGATGACCTTGTAGGGGAAGGGGGTGACTCCGGCGACCAGCACGGCCCAGGCTCCCCAGTCGTTGAAGGTTTGGTTGAATTCCGCCACGGCTTCGGCGCTTCCGTGGAGTTCGAGCACCGGCCTTCCCACCGCGTCGTAAAGGAACGCTCCGATGGCGTATCCCAGGAGCCCGCCGATCACGGACGAAACCGTCGCCACCAAGGCGATCCGGAATGCGCGGCGGGGCGCCGCGAGGATCATCGGGATCATCAGCGCGTCCGGCGGGATCGGAAACACCGAGCTTTCCGCGAAGGAGACGGCCGCGAGCAGCCAAAGGGCTCCCGGCGACCGGGCCCGGCGGACGAGCGAATCGTAGCAAAGGCGAAGCACGTCGGGATCCCCGGGCTGATTCCTTGGATGGATCCCGGCCGCGGCGGAGGCGCCGATCACCGACGGATCGTCCTCGACATATCGCGGTTATCGTCCGGGTGAAAGGATCCGCCGACGATTCGGTTCGGTTGCGGCGCCGCGTCCCGGCGTTGGCGGCGCGGGACCGCGCCTTGATGATTCGCCATGCGATTCGGTCAAGTTCGCGGATGCCGGCCGTGGGCGTTCCCGTCGGGCGTCGCATCGCGGCGGCGGATTTCCGGGTCGGGATCTTCGGCGGTGGCGGTCGCGGCCTCGACGGAAGCCCCCGGAAATTGGCTTCCGCGGGCCGCGGATAATCCGGCCGGAACGGTTGCGTCGGACCGCGTGGCGCGATACAAGGCCCCGGTTCCCCGTGTTCACGGGGGGCGAGCGGGTGTGGCGGAATGGTAGACGCGAGGGTCTCAAACACCCTTTCCGCAAGGAGTGTCGGTTCGAGTCCGACCACCCGCACCAAAAACTTCGGGGCAGGGGATCCGGGTGTCGCGCGACGGCGCGCCCGGACGCGCGTCCGCGTGGCGCCCCCCCGGAGAGTACGCCAATCGCCGCCGCTCCATCCCACCAGCATCCTTCGACCATGCGGGTGCGGAAGCGCAGGAACCGATGCGGAGATCCCGGTCGGCGATAGGCCGTCCACCGCACGGGCGCGGGAGCGCCCCTGACGCCCTCCGGCGTCCAGTTCGGGTCTGCCCGTCCACCGCGCGGGCGCGGAAGCGCCGGAACCGAGGCTGAGATTCCTGACGGCGATGGGCCGTCCACCCGCGGGCGCGGGTGCGCCGTGGTCCGCGCCGGACGCGCCGAACGGGGCGAATCGTCCACCGCGCGGGCGCAGAAGCGCCGGAACCGAGGCTGAGATTTCGGACGGCGATGGGTCGTCCACCCGCGGGCACGGGTGCGCCGTGGTCCGCGCCGGACACGCCGAACGGGGCGAACCGTCCACCGCGCGGGCGCGGGAACGCCGGAACCGAGGCGGAGATGCTGGACTGCAATGGGCGTCCACAGCGCGGGCATGGGAGCGCCTTGGTCCGCGCCGGACACGCCAACGGGGCGGACCGTCCACCGCGCGGGCGCGGGAGCGCCGCGACCACGGGGAGGGAGATACCCACCGCGGCCCCGTCCTCTGCGCGGGCGAGGGAGCGCCTTCGAATCCGGCCCGCGCCGCCCGCGTTCCGATCCGTCCTCCGCGCGGGCGAGGGAGCGTCTTTTGGTCCAGTTGTCGTTGGCTTCGTGAAGGCCCGTCCTCCGCGCGGGCGAGGGAGCGCCGTTTGGAATTCGCCACCCTTCCGATCGAATATTCCATCAACCGTTCGGGTGCGTGTGCTCCGCGTGGGAGCGGAATCAAAACACGATCCGTCTCCGTCGACCGCGCTGGTGAGGGCGCGCCGGGTCGGCGTTCCACGGGCCCCGCGGGCATGGCAGCCAGGAGTGACATTCCCGCCAACAGCATCGTCACTCATCACTGGCCGCGGGGCGGGGCGGGGCGGTCAAGGAGCTGGTTCCCAGACGGCGTCCGCTCGCTTTATCGTCCTCCCTCCACCACGGTCGAAGCGGTTGACCTCCACGGACCGCTTCGGTGGTTCCCGTGGAAGACTCGGTACGACGCGTCGGGGTGATTCGACCGCGCGGCGGCGATTCGGAACGAATCGGCGCGGGTTCCGTCCTGGCGCCGGGTGGCGGACGATGGAAGCGCCGTCCCGGAGGTCGGCGTCGCCCCTTTCCGTCGGAGCGAGGCGTACGGAGTGAAATTCAGGTTGTGGGGGCACTTTGCCGCGCTCTTGACGGCTCCGGGTTCCGAATCTATGAATTTGTCCCGCGTCAAAAATGAACTTCGCAAGGTAATTTTCGTGCGGAAGATCAAGAACATGGAGGAATTCGCCGCGGTGAGCGGCGTCTCCCGCCCGACCGTCTCCAAATACTTCCACGACCCCGTCAGCGTGCGCGACTCCACCCGCGAGCGCATCGAAGCGGCGCTCCGGGCGTTCGACTACCGTCCCAATGTCTACGCGATCAACCAGAACCGGCGGCTGACCAAGACGGTCGGCATCGTCGTGCCCAACCTGTCGGACCCGTTCTTCGCGGAAATCGCCCGCAACATCGAGCGCCGCTGCATCGCCGCGGGGTATTCGCCGACGCTGCTCAGCGCGCACGGGGAACGCGCCCTCGAGAACGAAATCATGGACACGCTTCGTTCGCTGAAGCCCGCCGGAGTTCTGTTCGCGCCGCTGGGACGCGCCTCGGACCGGTCCGCGCTGGCGCGGTTCTGCAAGGACGTGCCCACGGTGATTTTCGACAGTCAGGTCGAAGGCGTCGGCCGCGGCTTCGTCGGTTCCGACAACACCGATTTCATGGCGCAGATGGTGGACTACCTCCGCCGGACGGGCGCGCCACCGACGCTCTTCGAGATGAAGACCCCGCCCAACCCCAATTCGAACAAGCGCCGCAAAGCCTATTTGGCCGCGATGGAGGCCGGCTCCGGCCAACCGAGTGTGCTCTCCGTGCCGGGGGAGGGCTGGGATTTCGAGGAGACCGGCTACCGCGAGGGCAAGCGCGTCCTCAAGGAGGGCCTGCCGACCCCGACGGTCCTTTGCGGAAACGACCGTCTGGCCATCGGCTTCCTCGCTGCGGCCCACGAGCTCGGCCTCAGCGTCGGCCACGGCCGTGAAATCCGCGTCGCGGGCCTCGACGACCACCCGTTTTCGAAATTCACCTGTCCGCCCCTGACGACGGTGGCGCAGGACTACGCGGCCCTTTCCGACGAGGCGGTGCGCCGCCTGCTCGACGAAATCGATTCGGATGGCGGCGGGGAGCGCAGGCCCGACACGCTGTTCAAGGGGCGGCTCGTTCTGCGGGCGTCCGCCTGATTCGAATCGATTTCCGCGTCGCTCCCCCGGCGCCGGTCGGGACGGCGCGTCGGGCGACGCATCCGCGGCCATCCCCATCCGAAGCCGGACCGGTCCCGTTGGAACCGACGGGTCCGCGGTTCGGAACGGTTCACCCAGCCCCGGTCGAATTGCGGGCGGTCGTGAGCTCGATCCCGCCTTGCCATCCTGGAAAGGTGCGTGACGCGGGTGTCCGCATGCCACGAAATAATCACCTTGTTCCGGGCGGGCGTTGGACACGACGGTCGCGTCGCCTTGGGGATGGCGGCCATCGACACCCGAAGCCCGTCCGAACGGGTGGGAGCCAACTGGTCCGCGGCACGGAGCGGAGGTTTCCCCCGGAGGCGTCGATTCTCCGGGAGGAGTCGCGAGAATCGCTCATGCCGTTCAAGTGGGTTCACGCCCCGGCCGCGCGCTTGCATCGGATCAAATCCGATCGTCACGAATCGGTTTCGCCCAAGATCGGCTAATCGCCCCGTGAATCCGGCGCGCTTCCCACTCAGAGCCACTCCGGGCGGTTCGTTGCCGAGTGGTCCGCGCGGGGCGTGGAGCGATGTCCGGCGGGAGGCCGATTCGGTTGGTGGAGTGCGCGTGGAGCACAATTCCGACCATGCGATGAACGCGTCATGGCGCGCCGCGCCCGGTTCCAGTTCGGTTGTCACGCGGCCGCCCCGCCCTCTCGATTGGCTTCTCAGGCGCCGCGATTGCCGCCGCCATGTTCGTGTCAGCAACGGGACTTGGATTCCACTCCCATCGGGAGGAATTAGGTGAAGATGTCCTCAAGTTCCTCGCCCATGGCCTGTTTGATCGGAGTCGTGAGGTAGGCGAATTCCGCCAAGTCTTTTTTTGTCGACGTGTTCGTCGAGGTACACATGGATGTACAGGCACCCCTCGCCGATTTCGTCCGACGACATCTTCCTTCTGATCTCCACGGCCACCTCGCCGAGATGATCGCGGATGATTTTTCAATCGCCTTGCGAGTACGATCCGGCAACTTCTTTCTCATCCCTTCGTCTCCCTGGGCGAGCGGTGCGCTTGCGTGATTTGTGCCTCCTTGCGTGGTCGCGGGGCCGGCGCGGACGGTCGATGGGTCGTCACGTCGCCAGCCCCCCACACACATTCCCATGTCGGTGCGAGACTCCAAGACATCCGTCGCGGTGTGGGACGCGCCTACATGTTGGTCTCCCTTCCTTCGCGCGCGCGCCTCCTGGAATCTTTCGCCCCTTTGGTCGAGATCATAACCCATGTCGCGAACGCCTTCTTGTCCTTTTCCGTGACGGCGTCAAGGTCGTGGTTGACAGTCTTCGCCAGCTCAATGTAGCCGAGAACCTCGGTCTCATCCACCTCGACCATCGGATTGTAATCCGCGGCGACGCGGGCGTCGTGCAACTGAACGAACGCCTGGGCGAACCGTTGAATCTCGGGAGGAAACTCAACCGAAGCGGCATTGAGGCACGCTTCCCTCACCACGCCATGGCTGAGACCGCGGCGCATCTCGGACCAAGCCTTTTCGGATCGCTTGGACTTGTCCGTTCCGTGCGTCGAATTGGCGCACGTTTCCGACAGTTTGTTGAACACGGCATAGTACGCCGTGCTCACGCCGCGTCTCAGGTCCATTTTGGTTGGACCCCGCCCGCCATGCCACGCGCAAAGCTTCTCCGCCGTCGCGATCGCCGCCTCCGCCATGTTCGTGTCAACCACGGTGCATCGCCTCCACCCCCATCGGGCGGATATAAGGGAAGATGTCCTCCAGCTCCTCGCCCATGGCCCGTCTGATCGGCGTCGTGAGGTAGGCGAATTTCGCCAAGTCACTTCTGTCGACGTTTTCGTCGAGGTATACGTGTATGTACAGGCACTCGTCGCCGATTTCGTCCGAAGACATCTTCATTCGGACCTCCACGGCGACCTCTCCGAGTTGTTCCCGGATGATGCCTTCAATCTCACCCCGGGTGCCGTCAGGCAGCTTCTTTCTCACTTCTTCCGTCTCCTTTTGCGGGTGCGAGCCCGCGTGATCCGGTCACCGAACGTGGCCGACGGGGAGGAAGCCGCGCCGAATCGCCTGCATGGCGAACGGAACGAACCCCACGGAGAGTCTCTCGCACGAAGTGTCCACTTGGTCAAGCCCTTCCGTGCCCCGAGGAATCAAGGATCCGGGGGACGAGTGGTTCGCGACGCATGGCGACAACCTCGGCTGATTCCCCGAGTCGTCCGCGGGGGCCCGGAGTCCTCCGGCGGGAGCGGGCGCGACAATGGGGCCCGCGGAACGGAGGGCACACGGTTGGTCCGGTCCGTTCAGAGGCGAAGAGGACCAACCTCGCGGTTCGGCGGTTGCCTTTCCCGGGGGGAGACAGTCATGACTTGTCAGAGGAGATCCCGGCTCCACGCGGGGTCTGGTGATTCGCCGAGACCAAACGCGCGGCTCGGGAGGGCGCGGCCGCCGCGCCCTCCCGCGAGATTTGGACGCCTCGACGCGCCCCCGGCCTGCGAGGCGTCCCGCCCGCATTGGCCGATGGCTTCGCGGTTGGCCATGTGTGCGGCCGGGCTCCGGGAGGCCCTTTCCGGAGACGGCCGTCCTGCCCAAAAAAAAGTTTACGCGGGTAATTTTCTATGTTGACGCGGGCGAAAAACCCGGCGATGGTCCCGAATCAGGTAACCCGAACACCAGGGAGAACAACGAATGTACCGCAGAACCGCACTTCTCGCGGCGGGAGCTTTCGCGCTCGCCGCCGCGGGCTCCGCCGCCGCGGAGATCACCATCGCCACGGTGAACAACGGCGACATGATCCGCATGCAGGGCTACACCGACAGGTTCACCGACGAGACCGGCATCGAGGTCGAGTGGGTGACGCTGGAGGAGAACGTGCTGCGCCAGCGCGTGACCACCGACATCACCACCAGGGGCGGCCAGTTCGACATCATGACGATCGGCATGTACGAGGCGCCGATCTGGGGGGCCAACGGCTGGCTCGTCCCCCTCGACGACCTCTCCGACGAGTACGACGTCGACGACATCCTGCCCGCGATGGCCGGAGGCCTCAGCCACGACGGCACGCTCTACGCCGCGCCGTTCTACGGCGAGAGTTCGATGATCATGTACCGCAAGGACTTGATGGAGGCCGCCGGACTCGAAATGCCCGAAGCCCCGTCCTGGTCCTTCGTCCGCCACGCGGCGGAGGCCATGACGGACCGTGGAAGGGACATCAACGGAATCTGCCTGCGCGGCAAGGCCGGCTGGGGCGAGGGCGGCGCGTTCATCACCGCGATGTCGAACTCCTTCGGCGCGCGCTGGTTCGATTTGGACTGGAACGCCCAGTTCGACACCAGACCGTGGGCCGACACGCTGAACTTCTTCGTCGGCATGATGAACGATTCCGGACCGGCCGGCTACGCCACGAACGGCTTCAACGAAAACCTGTCGCTCTTCCAGCAAGGCAAATGCGGCATGTGGATCGACGCCACCGTGGCGGCGTCCTTCGTGACCAACCCCGCCGAATCGACGGTCGCCGACAAGGTGGGCTTCGCGTTGGCGCCCGACAACGGCCTGGGCAAGCGCTCCAACTGGCTCTGGGCCTGGGCGCTGGCGATTCCCGCGGGCACGAAGCAGGAGGGCGACGCGAAGAAATTCATCGAATGGGCGACCTCGAAGGAGTACATCAAGCTCGTGGCCGAAAACGAAGGCTGGGCGAACGTGCCGCCCGGGGCGCGGACGTCGCTCTACAGGAACCCGAACTACAGGAGGGTTCCCTTCGCCCGGATGACGTTGGATTCGATCCTGACCGCCGACCCGAACGATTCCACCTTGGAACCGAGCCCCTACGTCGGCATCCAATTCGCGGCCATCCCGGAATTCGCGGGGATCGCGACCGAGGTCAGCCAGGAATTCGCCGAAGTCTACGCCGGCCGGCAGACCGTGGAGGAGGCGCTCGAGAAGGCCCAGGACATCACCAACGACGCCATGGAGGCCGCCGGCTACCGCTGAGCGTCCGTCCCGGACAGGCCGGGGGCGCCCGCCGCCCCCGGCCGAAAGCAAGACGAACACCTTGGACGGCGTCCCGACCGGACGCCGTCCGCGACGAAGGAGCCGCGCCAATGGCCACCAAGTCATCCCGATCCGCCGCCCGCGTCATGCTGGCTCCAGCGGTGATCCTGCTTCTGGGCTGGATGCTCGTGCCGCTGACGATGACGCTGTTCTTTTCGTTCAAGAAATATCTGCCGCTGCGGGGAGACAGCCTCGAGCGCGGCCTCGACTGGGTCGGATTCGCGAATTACGCCCGATTCATCTCGTCGAGTTCCTTTTGGCCAAGCGTTCAGACGACCCTCGTCATGGTGGGCTGCGTCCTGGCGGTCACGGTGGTTCTCGGCATCCTGCTCGCGCTGCTGCTCGACCAGCCGTTCTGGGGGCGCGGCGTCGTCCGGATCCTCGTGATCGCGCCCTTCTTCGTGATGCCCACGGTGTCCGCGCTGGTTTGGAAGAACATGTTCATGGATCCGGTGAACGGACTCCTCGCCCACCTGTGGCGGTTCTTCGGCGCGGAGCCGGTCTCCTGGCTGTCCGACGCCTCGCTCGCCTCCGTCATAATGATCGTCTCCTGGCAGTGGCTGCCCTTCGCGACGTTGATTCTTCTGACCGCGATCCAGTCGCTCGACAGCGAGCAGCTCGAAGCCGCCGAAATGGACGGCGCGCCGGCCCTGGGACGTTTCGCGCACATCATCCTGCCGCATCTGGGCAGGGCGATCACGATCGTCATCCTGATCCAGACGATATTCCTGCTGTCCATATTCGCGGAAATCTTCGTGACCACCGGCGGCGCGTTCGGCACGCGCACCCTGACGTACCTCATCTTCCAGAGGGTCGTCGACAGCCAGAACATCGGGCTGGGGTCGGCGGGCGGCGTCTACGCGATCATCCTCGCGAACATCGTCGCCATCTTCCTGATGCGCATCGTCGGCAAAAATCTGGACCGGTAGGAGAGGAAAATGGCCCGTTCGATCACGCCCCGCCGCAAGATCCTGACGACCGCCGCCGCGTGGGCGGTCGGGATTTTGATCTTCTTTCCGATCTATTGGACGATCCTGACGAGTTTCAAAACGGAGGCGCAGGCGATCAACGATCCGCCGCTGTTCCTTTTCTTCGATTGGACCCTCGAGAACTACTCGGTGGTTCAGGAGCGGTCCGATTACATGCGGTTCCTTTGGAATTCGCTGATCGTGGCGGGGGGATCGACCCTTCTGGGGATCCTCGTCGCGGTTCCGGCGGCCTGGTCGATGGCCTTCGTTCCCTCGCGGCGCACCAAGGACGTGCTGCTTTGGATGCTGTCCACGAAGATGCTGCCCGCGGTGGGCGTGCTTTATCCGATTTCGCTCATATTCGTGCGCTTCGGCCTGCTCGACACGCGCGCGGGATTGATCGCGGTTCTGATGCTCGTCAACCTGCCGATCATCGTCTGGATGCTCTACACCTACTTCAAGGAGATTCCGGGGGAGATCCTGGAGGCGGCGCGCATGGACGGAGCGGGGCTGAAGGAGGAGATCCTTCACGTCCTGACGCCGATGGCGGTTCCTGGAATCGCCTCGACGATTCTCCTGAACGTCATCCTGGCGTGGAACGAGGCGTTTTGGACGCTGAACCTGACGGCGGCGAAGGCCGCGCCGCTGACCGCGTTCATCGCCAGCTACTCCAGCCCCGAGGGTCTGTTCTTCGCCAAACTCAGCGCGGCCTCGACGATGGCGATCGCGCCGATCCTGATCCTGGGCTGGTTCAGTCAAAAGCAACTCGTGCGCGGCCTGACCTTCGGCGCGGTCAAATAAAGGGGACATCGGTTCATGGGACGAATCGCACTGAACGGAGTGACCAAGAGCTTCGGCGTCACGGAGGTGATTCCTCCGCTGGACCTGGTCATCGAGGACGGGGAATTCACGGTGTTCGTGGGCCCGTCCGGCTGCGGCAAATCGACGCTGCTGCGGCTGATCGCGGGACTCGAGGACACGACCTCGGGCAGGATCGAGATCGACGGCGTCGACGCCACCGGAACCCCGCCCGCGAAACGCGGATTGGCGATGGTTTTCCAGTCCTACGCCCTCTACCCGCACATGTCGGTGCGCAGGAACATCGCCTTTCCGCTGCGCATGGCCGGATTGGACCGGGCGGAGATCGACCGCCGGGTGACGGAGGCGGCGTCGGCGCTGAACCTGACCGATCACCTCGACCGGAGGCCGGGCCAGTTGTCCGGAGGTCAGCGCCAGCGCGTCGCGATCGGCCGCGCCATCGTGCGCGAGCCCGCCGCGTTCCTGTTCGACGAACCGCTGTCGAATCTCGACGCCGCCCTGCGCGTGGGCATGCGGATCGAAATATCGGAACTGCACGGACGCCTCGCGACGACGATGATCTACGTCACGCACGATCAGGTCGAGGCGATGACGATGGCGGACAGGATCGTGGTGTTGCGGGCGGGACTGATCGAGCAGGTGGGAAGTCCCTTGGAACTCTACCGGGAGCCGCGCAATCTGTTCGTCGCCGGCTTCATCGGATCCCCGAGGATGAATTTCATCGACGGCGCGTCGGCCAGGGAACACGGGGCGGCCACGATCGGCGTCCGTCCCGAGCACATCGAAATCGATCCGGACGGTCCCTGGGAGGGACGGATCGGGATCGGCGAGCACCTCGGGTCCGACACGTTCCTCCGGGTTCACGACACCGGGTTGGCCGATACGCTGACGGTCCGCGCGGGCGGCGAGGTCGGCCTGAAGACGGGCGCGCGGGCGCGGTTCCGTCCGATGCCGGACAAGATCCACCGTTTCGACGAAGGCGGGGCGCGGATTGGATGAGGCGGCTCGAGGGAAAACGCGCCCTCATCACCGGTGCCGCCCGGGGGATCGGGCGGGCCTTCGCCGAAACCTACATCCGCGAGGGCGCGCGGGTTTGCGTCGGGGACATCGACGTCGCCCGGGCGCGCCGGACCGCGGACGAATTGGGCCCGATGGCCCGGGTGGCGGAATTGGACGTCACCCGGCAGGACAGCATCGACGCGGCCGTCTCCGACACCGTCGAGGCGTTCGGCGGCATCGATATCCTGATCAACAACGCGGCGGTGTTCACCGCCGCTCCGATCGTCGACATCGAGCGGGCGGACTACGAACGGGTGTTCGACGTCAACGTGTCGGGGACGCTGTTCATGACGCGGGCGGTCGCCCGGCACATGATCGGGCGCGGCGGGGGCGGGCGGATCATCAACATGGCGAGCCAGGCCGGGAGGCGGGGAGAGGCCCTCGTGGCGGTTTATTGCGCGACGAAGGCCGCGGTGATCTCGCTGACCCAGTCGGCGGGACTGAATTTGATCCGGCACGGCATAAACGTGAACGCGATCGCGCCGGGGGTCGTGGACGGTGAACATTGGGACGGGGTGGACGCCCGTTTCGCGGAATTGGAGGGCAAGGCTCCGGGGCGGAAGAAGAAGGAGGTCGGCGAAGCCGTTCCGTTCGGCCGCATGGGCCGCCCCGGGGATCTCACCGGCATGGCGGTGTTCCTGGCATCGGACGAGGCCTCCTACATCGTGGCCCAGTGCTACAACGTCGACGGCGGACAATGGATGAACTGATGGATCCGGTGTTCCGGGGACGGCGGACCGCGGTCGTCGGAGACGCGCCGGAATGGATTCGCTCCGCTCCCGGCGGGGCGGCGCGCGGATTCGAGCGGTCGGGTGCGGCGCGCACCGTGCTTGCGTTCCCCGAACCCGGCGGGGCGGCGCGCGGATTCGAGCGGTCGGGTGCGGCGCGCGCCGTGCTCGCGTTCCCCGAACCCGGCGGGGCGGAGCGTGGAAACGGGTGGGCGGGGGCGGCGCGCATCGTGTTCGCATTCCCAGAACCCCGTGGGGCGGAGCGCGGCTTCGAGCGGGCTCGGGTTGCGGGCATCGCGCATCGCCGCCCGGAGCCCGGCGGGAATCCGTTCCTGGTTGAGCGCGGGCGGGCGACCCGCATGGAATCCCCCCGTCGTCGGGCGCGTGGAACCGGGTGGCCCCGCGTGAAGCGCGCGACCGAAATTCGGATTGGAGGCGGTCGACCCTCCACCGCCCGGGGCGCTCCATGACGGTTCGGCTTTCGAACTCCACGTTGAAGGATCTGCCCGCGGACGTGAGGATTCCCGGCTACGACCGCGCCGGACTGACTCCGGGGATCGTCCACATAGGAATGGGCAATTTCCACCGCGCGCATCAGGCGTGGTACCTGCACCGGCTTATGGACATGGGTTTGGCGGGGGATTGGGGAATCCTCGGAGCCGGAGTCATGCCCGCCGACGCGGTCCGGCGGGAACGGTTGATCGCGCAGGATTGTCTGACGACGCTGATCGAACTCGATTCGTCGGGTGTCTCGGCGGAAGTCGTCGGTTCCATCGTCGGCTTCCTTCCGGTCGAACCGGACAACGCCCGGTTGATCGAGGCCATGGCCGCTCCGGAAATCCGCATCGTGGGATTGACGGTGACAGAGGGCGGGTATTACCTGAACGCGGATGGCGGATTCGACTCCGCACACCCCGACATCGTTCACGACGCCGCCAATCCGGAGTCTCCACGCACCGCGTTCGGAGCGATGGTCGCCGCGCTCGCCATCAGGCGGGCGGCGGGGGAGGAGCCGTTCACCGGGCTTTCCTGCGACAATCTTCAAGGCAACGGGGCGATTCTGAGGCGGGCGGTTTCCGGCCTGGCCCGGCTTTCCGATCCGTCGCTTGGGGATTGGATCGAG
>JANQKA010000768.1 GCA_028281405.1 Hasllibacter sp.
CCCCTGCCGAACATCCCGGCATCATGGCGCGGGACGGCGCGGAGGGCAAGCGCGCCGGCGGCGGTGATTCGCGGATCGATGGACGAAGCCCGCACGGCCCCCCGGCGGCCACCGGCGCCCCGGGATGGCGGCCGGCAAAGCCGCCATCGGCGGATTCCGCCGCCGACGCCGCTTCGCGCGGCGGTACCGACATCCCGTTCCCCGGTGATCGCGGAAATCCGAGGCGCCGCACCGCGGACCACCATTGGATCCTTCACGGGGCTCCGGACCCCGCGGAACTTCCGGATATTCAACGCAACCACGCGTCCAAAGGTCGATTCCATGGCGCGCGGCGGCGCTTCCGCCCCCGAGAAATTCGACGGCGCGGCATCCTCCGCCGCGGACAAGCCGTCCCGTGCGAAATCGCTTGAAACCGATTCGGCGTCCGGGTCCGCCGAAGCCTTGAACATCGGTCCAGGAAGCGCCGCTGGTTCAGGCCGGCATCCGGGTGAGGCGCCGCGGCGAGCAAGTCCGCCCTTCCCGCATACGCGACTCTCCGAACCATCGCGGGTGTTTCCGCCCCCCGCGCGGCCGGAGTGGGTAACAAATTTGGAATTGCCCGCGACGGCGCATGGAGGCGACGCCGCGACCTTACCGGGCGCACGCCCGGGCGTCGCACCACGTTACGCGCCCAAGGGACACCCCCCGCCCCCGTGATGTGCATTCATATGGACGTTTTTCCGCCTCGGGACATGGGCGCCGACCGCCTCCCGGCGCCGCACGGGTGATTCCCTTATTCCTCGAAAGCGTCCGGAAAACTTCGGCGCGCGACCGCTTCATCGATGACGAGGAGCGCGCCGTAGCTTCGTGGATCGAACGAATCCTCCGCGGGCACGACCTCCCGCCCCAGCAGCCAACCCAGGCGCCCGGCGTCAAGGTTGCCGCGTTCAAAGGGAGCGGCGCCGAACTGCCGCCAAAGCGCCCACATGAACCCCAAGTCGGCGTCCCGGTCGCGCGGCTTGCGATCCGCGTGCCGTTCCCGCCGCTTCAGGGGCGCGGCTCCACCCTTCGCCGACCGGCGGATGGTGAACTGGAAATCTGTTCCCGGCAGGCGCCCGGGGAATCCGCGGTGCTTCAGCATCGCTCCGGACACGGTTGGTTTCGGGCGGACTGGGACGTCCGCCCCAAACCGTCGCGGCCTACCTGAACTTGCTGTCGAAGACAGGTTCTGGAACCACCTCCGGTTCCGGATCCACGAACACGACCTCTTCTTCGGGGGGGGGCGCGCAGGCCACGATCGCGGCCAGCAAACCCACGACCGCAAACGTCTGGATCTTAAACATGCTGCTCTCCTCATTCTTGCCGGATTTTCGACCGGCGAGTTGATTTCCGGGCCCGCGAACACGCGCCCGCGGTGCCTTTAACCGATTTTCGCCGGAATGCAAATAGCGAATCGCATTTTTTTTCGAAATTCGCCCCGGACGCGTCGAACCGCCCGATTCGCACCACATCTTGTGGGCCGGCGGAAAATTCGATCAGCATGCCGCCGCCGCCCATGGATTTTCTCCACACGATCCGCCGGTTCGCCGTCCCCCCGCGGTCGATTCCGTCTCCGCCGCGGGCCCGAATCGGGAACCACTTCCGCCCCCGGCGGCGCGTCTCCCGCCGTCCGGAACCCATGAACGCCGCCACCCGCGTGTCGTCCAACCCGGGACCGAGCGCGGCCCGAACCCGCGGCGGATTCACGGCGGGCGTTCCGATGCCCACCGGCGCGCCACATCGTCCCTCCCCGCGTGGCCGCGGGAGGCAATCGCAAACCGGCGGACACGAAAGGCCGACGCGCGCCCGCGCGGTTCCGGCACAGGTCGCTCGAAGGAAGGCGTGTGTACGGGGGCACGCCCCCCGCCGCGCCGCGCCGCGTAGGCTTCCCGCGGCGGGGAGCGGCCAAGTCCGGCGGAGATATCCTCCAACGATTCGGGCCGGAATTGTTCGTCCGGCCACCATGGGCGGAACCGTTGGACACGCTCCCCGGCGGCGCGCCTCCGCGCCACACGCCACCGGATTCCGGCGTTCCGGAGACCCGGCGCCTTCCAGCGGCGCCCCCCACATCCCTCGACCACTTCCGGGGCTTCCGGCACGAGATCAGAAATCCAACCAGACGCAGGTTCCATCCACGAACCGATAGGCGGAGAAGTATTGCGTCGCCCCGGGGTCGGCGGTTCCGCGCTCCACGAATCGGTCCATGAGCGTGACCACGATCTGCGCGACGCCCCCATTCTCCTCCGCCCGCGGCACGCCGTCGGTCGCGCACAGATGGTCGAGATCGGCCTCGGCGGCCGCGTATTCCATCCCGTCCGCGATTCCCGGCGCGAGATACCGCAGCACCAAATGCGTCTCCCCACCCCTGGCCTCGGCGAGGACCTCGACCAACTCGACGGCTTGTCCCGAGGGCACCCCGTCCGTTCCGGCGCGGGCCGCCGCCAGCGGGGCGGAGCGCGGACAACCTTCCGCTCCCATCGCGTTCATCCCTCCCCCCGGTTCATCGGAGCGGCGCGACCGTCTCCCTTCACAACGGGATGTTGTCGTGCTTTTTCCACGGGTTGCTCAGCCTCTTGTTCCGGAGCGACGCGAAAGCGCGGCACACGCGGCGGCGCGTCGACTGCGGTTGGATCACCTCGTCGATGAAGCCCTTCTCCGCGGCCACGAAGGGGTTCGCGAAGCGATCCTCGTAGTCCTTGGTCCGGATCGAGATCTTCTCCGCGTCGTCCAGTTCGGAGCGGTAGAGGATTTCCACCGCCCCCTTGGCTCCCATCACCGCGATCTCCGCGGTGGGCCACGCGTAGTTGAAGTCTCCACGCAGGTGCTTGGACGCCATGACGTCGTAGGCACCGCCGTACGCCTTGCGCGTGATCACGGTCACCTTCGGCACCGTCGCCTCGCCGTAGGCGAAGAGCAATTTCGCCCCGTGTTTGATGACGCCTCCGTATTCCTGGCTCGTGCCCGGCAGGAACCCCGGCACGTCCACGAAGGTCAGGATCGGAATCTCGAAGGCGTCGCAGAAGCGCACGAACCTCGCCGCCTTGCGAGACGAATCGATATCCAGGCAGCCCGCCAACACCATCGGCTGGTTCGCCACCACGCCAACCGGGGATCCTTCGAGGCGGACGAAACCGGTGACGATGTTCTTGGCGTAGTCCTCCTGTATCTCGTAGAAGTCGCCCTCGTCGGCGACTTTGAGGATCAGTTCCTTCATGTCGTAGGGTTGGTTGGGATTGTCGGGCACCAGCGTGTCGAGGCTGGGTTCGACCCGGTCCGGCGCGTCGAAGAACGGTCGCTTGGGCAGGTCCGAACGATTGGACAGCGGCAGGAAATCCACCAACCGCCTCACCTCGATCAGCGCCTCGACATCGTTTTCGAAAGCCCCGTCCGCCACGGAGGACTTTCTGGTGTGCGTGGACGCCCCCCCCAGTTCCTCGGCCGTGACGACCTCGTTCGTGACCGTCTTCACCACGTCGGGGCCGGTGACGAACATGTAGGAGGTGTCCCTCACCATGAATATGAAGTCGGTCATCGCCGGGGAGTAGACCGCGCCTCCGGCGCAGGGCCCCATGATGATGGAAATCTGGGGCACGACCCCGGAGGCCATTATGTTGCGCTGGAAAACCTCGGCGTAGCCGGCGAGGGAGGCGACACCTTCCTGTATGCGCGCGCCGCCGGAGTCGTTCATGCCGATGACCGGTGCACCGTTCCGCACCGCCATGTCCATGATTTTGCAGATCTTCTCGGCGTGGGTTTCCGAAAGCGATCCACCGAACACGGTGAAATCCTGGGAGAAAACGTAGACTTGTCGTCCGTTGATGGTGCCCCAGCCGGTCACGACGCCATCGCCGGCGGGGCGCTGCTCCGCCATGCCGAAGTCCGTTGCGCGGTGCGCGACGAACATGTCCAATTCCTCGAAGGTGCCCTCGTCGAGCAGAAGCTCGATCCGCTCCCGCGCCGTGAGTTTTCCTTTGGCGTGCTGCGCTTCGATCCGGCGGG